>SVEI01000086.1 GCA_015057445.1 Lachnospiraceae bacterium
CAGAGGCGGTGGAGATAAGAACCAAGTCTCTTCAGGAATCGGAGCGTAAGAAGACCTTGTTTATGGGTGATTTGACACACGAGCTTAAAACTCCTATGACTGCAATTTCCGGATACTCTCAACTTTTACTTACAACAAAGCTAAGTGAAGAGCATAAGGAAGAAGCTTTGTTGTATATTTATGAAGAATGTGGCAGACTGGAACGTTTGGCTAAGAAGATGATGAAGCTTCTTGAACTTGATTATGAGGATGCATTAGAGCTTGAGGAGATATCCGCAGAAAAACTTTTTGATTCGGTTTCACGGTCTTGTAGTCAGCTTCTTAAGAATAAAAATATGACTCTTGAGTGTATTCAGGATGGGGAAGTATTTATGGTTGATGTGGATCTTATGACAGATGCACTTATTAATTTGGTTGATAATGGAATTAAAGCTAGTGCAGATGGAAGTAAGATAGTTTTGAAGGCAGAACCTAATATGATTTCGGTTATTGACTACGGTAAGGGAATACCAAAGGAAGAACAGGACAAGATATTGGAACCATTTTATATGATTGATAAATCGAGAAGCAGGCAAAGTGGTGGTGCAGGACTTGGTCTGGCTTTGACAGCAACCATAATAAATAAGCATAATTGTAAACTGGTTATAGATAGTGAAGTTGGCAAGGGTACAACTATGATTTTACAATTTGTTTAAAAAATGATGAATACTTGATGAAAATGTCCATGATACTATACAGAAGTCATGGACATTATTGTTGGACAAAAGAATTTTTATATTTAAAGGAGAAATAATATGAAGAAGAAATATGGTTTATTATTAGGGGCTGCACTTATGCTTGCTTTTACAGGATGCTCAAAGGATGAAGGGGAATCTATTATTAAAAATGATGATTTAGATAATATGATAGAGGAAGCAACTGTAACTGAAGAAACATTTGATATGGAAAGCATGTCACAGGATGTAGAGGAGAACTACACCACATACAAGACAACAATAACAGATGAGAAATTACAGGTAACTGTAAATGTGGATGCACAGGTGGAGATTCCTACTACAGATAAACTCTCTGTGTATGGTATTAAACAGGTGGATATAGATCAGGATATGCTTGATAAGGTGAGAACTGCTTTGGCTCCTGATGTTACCTTTTATGATGGTGCCATATTAAATATTCGAACTAAAACAGATATAAAAGCTGAAATAGAATATTATAAAGAAACATTATCAACATTGGGGAATAATGGCAGAGATTATTCTCCGGAAGAAATAGAGGCTGAAAAAGTAGAAATAGAATATCGAATATCAAGCCTTGAAGAAGAATATGAGAATGCCACTGACGATGTATCATTTGAAGATTACAAATCTGATAATATGATACATACTACAGTAGAGAAGAAGCAGGAATATCCAGATTCAGAGTATTATGATTGGCAAAGTAAGCAGTCAAAGCCTGAGGATGAAGTATTCTATGGAATTAGTGATGGCGAGAATGGTGAATATATATCCTTATATGTTCAAAATAATACTGACTACGGAAATGTAATTAGATATACAAAAAATACTATAGGGCATAATTTCGCATCAAACCTTTTTGTTGGAGATACAGCATCATATGATTTGTTTCAGGAAGGTGAAGAAAGTGAGTTCGTAATGGATAATGAGGTGGAAATTGATTGTACAGATAAAGAAACATTAAATTTATCCATAGGTGAAGCAAAGGAGGAGGTTGAAGTACTCCTTAATGAATTGGGTTTGAATGATTTTGCTTGTAGTAATGAAGGAAAATATTTTGAAATACCAGATATAAGAAATACTGATGAACTGTATTATAGACCGGTATATAAATTTACTTATTTACGTTCAATTGACAATACATTGGTAAGTAATGAGGCAGGACCTAAATATATGGAGGGTGTGTATGGTGATGATTATGTTAAGAAAGCCTGGAGTGGAGAATCCATAGTTATAATGGTTAATGATACAGGAATAGTAGGCTTTTATTACAATGCACCTATAGAAATTACTGAGACTGTAGTAGAAGAATCAAAGCTTATGGCTTTTGAAGATGTTAAAGGTACATTCGAAGAAACAGTGGCTATAGTTTACGGAGAAGATGAGTATGCTTATGGAGATTATGTTTATAATATCGATGTAACTAATGTTGTTCTTAGATATGCAAGAATAAGTGGTCCTAGCGAATTTGATGATGGATATTTGGTGCCAGTATGGGATTTTGAAGGCTATATTGATGTATATGATGGAGAAGATATATTGGAAGATAACTTATCACAAAGCGTACTTACAATTAATGCCATAGATGGTTCGGTTATTGACCATACATTGGGGTATTAATATGAGATATATTGCTTGTTTACATATATTTCACTTCATATATACAAAGAAATATGATAAAATTAATGCGGACCGAAAAGTAAGGTTCGCATTAATTTTTTGTGTTACAGAGGATAAAATAGATAATAGTCTGGAAGGAAAGGTATAGTAAAGGGTTAAGCTTACTATATAGGGTGGTTATATGAATAAATTAGAAAATATAAAAGATATAATTAGTTCAATGACACTAGAGGAAAAAGCAAAACTTGTTAACGGGGCCACCTTCTTTGGCTCTGCTGCCATTGAAAGATTAGGTATACCTAGAATGCAGCTTTTAGATGGTGGAACCGGTATGAACTTTGAGCAGCTTTTCGGAGATATGACTCAAGTGTTTAATTATAGTGATGAGAATATGATAGGTGGCTCTGCTCTGGTTAATGTTATAGATAGCTACTATGAGCCAGAGAAGCTAGAGGCTAAGAATATAGAGCTACATGACTGGATAGCCGATAAGCTTGAAGGTCGTATGATGAATACAATAGGAACAACTGATTATGCCCCAGGCTGCTTTCCACCGGGTATATTGCTTGGTTCCACATGGAATAAGAACACAGTGAAAAAGGTAGGTCAGGCTCTTGGAATAGAGGGCTGTATATTTGGGGTCCATATGCTTCTTGGTACGCCTAATGTAAATATTCACAGAGATCCTCTTAATGGCAGATTATTTGAGGGTTATTCAGAGGATCCATGTCTTGTAAGTAAGCTTGCTCCAGAACTTGTTAAGGGTGTTCAGGAGTATGGGGTTATAGCTAATGTTAAGCATTTTGCTGCAAATAATCAGGAGACCAATAGAGTTGGTATCAATGAAACTATATCTCCTAGAGCATTGGAGGAGATTTATCTTCCCGGTTTTAAGGCTTGTGTAACTGATGGCAATGTTAAGACAGTGATGAGCGCCTATAATAAGATTAATGGTGTGCCATGTACAGAGAGTACCTGGTTGCTTGACGATAAGCTAAGAAAGGAATGGGGCTTTAATGGCTTTGTTGTATCTGATTGGGGTGCGGTTGCTAATCCTGTAAAGGCACTTGCTGGTGGTAATGACTTAGTTATGCCAGGACCTCATGAGTGGGAAAGTGTATATAATGCAGTAAAGGATGGAACAATTCCTGAGGAAGCATTAGATACAGCAGTGGAGAACATTTTAAATGTTATAGATTGGCTTTGTGAGAATTACAAGGATGATATACTTGATTACATTTCTAAGAATCCATTATATGATAAGTCTCATACAAGTAGTAACAGTGAGGGAGATACTGTGTCAGCTAATTCACTTGAGCAGATTAAGGCATTTACAGATGAAGCGGCCTATGAAGCGGCAGCGGAAGGTATAGTAATGCTTAAGAATAATGGTATGTATCCTCTGCCTAAGGGTAAAAGTATAATTCTAGCAGGCAGTGGAGCAGACAGACTTATGGAATGTGGTGCCGGCAGTGCGGGAATTAACACTAACAGAGTGGGTGACTTCTTAGGCGAGCTTAAGAGCATCTACGGAGAAGCTAATGTCCATAAGGCTGACTGTATAGAAAACATAGATAATCTTGTAAATGACATAACTGGTGGCTATAGAGCAGGCTACAAGGAAGATATAGCAATAATTATAGTTTGCACTCTTGGCGGTATGGAGGGTAATGACAGAAAAGATTTAAGTCTTTCTAAGGAGGATTTAGAGCTAATCAAGAATTGTCCATATAACAAATCCGTTATACTTAATACCTGTGGTCCTGTTGATATGAGCTTTGACGATGAAGCTATAGATGCCATATGGTGTATGTTCTTACCGGGAATGGGTGGTGCTAAGGCCATGGCAGACATCCTCGCCGGAAATATTAATCCTTCAGGTAAGCTTCCAATAACATTTCCTAATAGATATGAGGATACACCAACCTATCTTAACTTCCCTGGGGAAGGCTGGAATGTAAATTATGGTGAGGGTATCTATGTGGGATATAGATATTACGACAAGAAGAAGGTTGAGCCAAAGTATCATTTTGGATATGGACTTTCCTACACTACCTTTGATTGCAAAATAAGCCAAACAAGTAAGTGTGTAAATAGGGATACTTCCGTTAATCCAAATGTAAAAGCTATAACAATGACTGATAAGCTAGATATAACTGTAAATGTTACTAATACAGGTAGTATGGCAGGCTCAGAGGTTGTTCAGCTTTATATTAGTGATGAAAGGTCAACATTGCCTAAACCAATCAAAGAATTAAAGGATTTTGCAAAGGTTTATCTAAATCCGGGGGAAAGCAGGGAGATAACATTTACCCTTGATAAATTCATACTTTCAGCTTATGATAGTGACTTAGATGAATGGATAGCAGAGGAAGGCTATTACAACATTATTATTGCAACTTCATCTGACAGTAAACAGATATGTGATGAGATAAGAGTGTATTTAGACGCAAAATCTCCATATAGCTATAGCATAAATTCTTCAATTAAGGTAATATATGATAATGAACAGCTAAGAGAGATGACTAAGTCACTTTGGACAGATTATGGTATGGATGTGGCTATGCTTGATAATGATTATCAGTACACAGCTCATAGAAAGCTTAGTCAGGTTTTAGCAGATGTAAGTGAAAATGTTGTTGATGAAGCTAAGAAGAAAGAATTTATCCATAAGTATAATGAAACAGTATCTAAACATATAATCAAAGATTAGTGTATAAGGAGTAAAATATGGCAGTTTTAGATGGAATTAAGCCAAGAAAAGTATTTAAATATTTTGAGGAGATTTGTAATATACCACATGGTTCTTATAATACAAAGCAGATAAGTGATTATCTCGTGGAGTTTGCAAAAGAAAAAGGATTTAAGTATATTCAGGATGAGGTGAATAACGTTATTATATTTAAGCCGGGTACTGAGGGCTATGAGAATAGTCAGCCGGTAATTCTTCAGGGGCATATCGATATGGTATGTGAGAAGACTTCTGACTCAACTATTGATTTTGAGAAGGATGGATTAGAGCTTATAGTTAAGGATAATGTTATCACTGCTAACAAGACTACCCTTGGTGGCGATGATGGTATAGCAGTTGCGTATACATTGGCCATACTTGCAGATGAGGGTAATATTTCTCATCCACCTATAGAGGCAGTTTTCACTGTTGATGAGGAGGTTGGAATGCTTGGGGCAGCAGCTCTTGATTGTTCACCACTTAAGGCAAAGACCATGATTAACATAGACTCTGAGGACGAGGGAATACTTCTTGTAAGCTGTGCGGGTGGTGTATCTGTGGGCTGCCATCTTCCTTTTGAGGTAGAGGATGCAGCTGGTATGACCTTCTATGAGGTTAAGGTAAATAACGCAACCGGTGGACATTCTGGCGTTGAGATAATTAAGGAAAGCGCTAATGCTACTAAGGTTCTCGCCAGAGTATTATATGCTATAAGTGAGAAGGTTGATTATAGACTTGTAAGCATCAACGGTGGTCTTAAGGATAATGCCATTCCTAGAGAGGCAACTGCAGTAATAGCTGTTTCAGAGGATGTAAAAAAGGTTATCTCTGGCGTTGTGGTTGAGCTTGATAAGATTGTTAAAGCAGAGTATCATGGAACAGACAAGGACATTTTCCTTACCGTTCATAAATGCGATGCTATGGATAAGGCTATGACTGAGAAGTCAACAAGAAAGATTGTTAATACTATTTATAATATGCCAAATGGTATTATGAAGATGAGTCAGGATATAGATAACTTAGTTCAGACATCTCTTAATATAGGTATAACACAAACTAAGGAAGCTGAGGTTGTATGTAGTTTTTCAGTTAGAAGCTCTGTAGAGTCAGAAAAGCATGAGTTAGTATCAAGACTTACAAGTATAATGAATCTGTGCGGTGGCTCTGTAGAGATTCAGGGAGATTATCCTGGATGGGAGTACAAAGCTGATTCAAGACTTAGAGATGTTATGATTAAGGCTTATAAGAGACAGTACGGCAGCAGTCCTAAGATTGAGGCTATACATGCAGGCTTAGAGTGTGGTATATTCTCAGGAAAGATCCCTGGACTTGACTGTGTCTCATTTGGACCACAGATG
>SVEI01000087.1 GCA_015057445.1 Lachnospiraceae bacterium
AATTTACATTGCAACTCCACATTCAGAGCACGCAGCAAACGCTAGAATGTGTCTTGAAGCAGGAAAGCCTGTCTTAGTGGAGAAGGCATTTTCATATGATAGTGTAACTACAGCTGAAATTCTCACTCTCTCAGATGAGAAGAAATTATTCTGTGGAGAAGCTATGTGGATTAGATTCCTTCCTATGTACAGAATGTTACTACAGCAGATAGAGCAGGGAGCTATTGGTCGAGTTACAAGCCTTACTTGTTCTCTAGGATATGATTTAAGAACCAAAGAGCGTATCTTAAATCCTGAGCTTGCAGGTGGTGTTCTTCTAGATTTAGGTGTTTACCCACTTAACCTTGCATCTATGTTATTTGGTCCAGAACCAATCTCCATAACATCTTCTTGTGCAAAGCTTGATACAGGAGTAGATGGACAGTGTACAGTTCAGATGAATTACAAGGGAGCAAAATGTGCAACCTTCTTCTCAACTATGATGTACCAACCAGATAACAACGCTAGAATCTACGGAGATAGAGGATATATTGAAATAGACAATATTAACAATCCAGATGCATTTAGAATATATCAAAGCGACCACAAGCTTGTATTCGAAGCTAAAAAGCCTGAGCGTCAGATAAGCGGATATGAATATGAGTTTTTAGCAGCAAGAGATGCTATTATTGTTGGAGCTAATCAGTGTGGCGAGATGACTCACGACGAAACTCTAAGAATTATGAGATTTTGCGATGGTCTTAGAAGAACTTGGGGTGTAAAGTTCCCAATGGATGCAGATATTCCAGCTAAAACAGAAGAATAATAAAATACATTTACACACCAGTGCCAAAAACGGAAGAGCCAGTACAATTTACTGGCTCTTCCTTATTATATACGTTATTCTCCTTGTATCCTTCTTATTACCTGACAGGCTTCAGCCCTGCAATTTGCATATTCCACTTATATTACCTAATCCACGCAATAATTATGAATACTACTCAATATGTCCTCTAAATCCTTCACTGGAATTTGTCCTGGAGCTGATATCTCTCCCACTGCGCCAAACGTAATAGCGCTTCCAAATACTTCACCTGTAATTCTACTAACAGCGCCTATCTTTCCCATAGACATAGTCACTACTGGTGTGTCATTGTGATTAGTCCTCATTTCTCTAGTGACCCTAAGAAGAGAAAGTAAATCATCTGGATTCTTCGGCATAACCGCCATCTTAACCACGTCCGCACCAAGACTCTGCATCTTAGTAAGACGCTCCACCATTACTTCGTAATCAGGAGTTATGTCAAAATCATGATTGGACATAATAATCTTAACATTTTTCTCCTTAGCCAGCTTAATCAATGTTGTATTTTCGTCCACAGAAAAAAACTCTACGTCCACCATATCAGCCAACTTGTTATCAATTACGAACTTATTTATTTCTTCTATAGATGTACTAACATAGTCTCTAGCTACACCACCTTCTTGGGGACTTCTAATGGTAAACAGCAGAATCTTATCTTTTATTTCTTCACCAACATAGCTTAGAACCTGCTGAAGTTTTTCCACATTTTCTAATTCTTTATAGTAATCTCCTCGAAACTCAACTATATCTATTCTACTGTGCTTTGCTACATCTAGTATATTAGCCAAGTTGTCCTGCACTTCCTCAAATGTTTCTCCCATTAGAGATACACATATTAATGGTGTGGCACCACTGCATATTTTCTTATCCTTAATAATTACTTCCTTCATTACTCTTTATTCCTTCCAGCTTAGTGATTCTAGAATATCATCTTAACATAGTCAACTATCATCATAATAAAATAAACGTGATATACTACGAATCCAATTCCGTATATAACAAGCATAAATATATTAAAATTAATAAGAGGCTTATAATCAATATATGGATTTTTATCCCTCTTACCCATACTAAGTGCTAACATCAACACCTGTAAGCTGACTATTCCATCAAATAAAATCCAAATTAGAATCTTATATATAAATCCCCAAAATGAAGTGACCATCATAAAAGACAAATACGCCATTAATCCCACGCCTAGCAGTGACACTATGTAATTAACAATCGCAAATCTATTTTTTTCTTCCATATATTTCTCCTTTTACTTAAAATAATATAACAGCACGGGTTCATTCTAACACAATTTTCACAAAGAAAAAAGCACCCCTGTAGGAAAAATCCTACAGAGATACTTTTAACTTATAAATATTTACTCTACTACCTTAAAGTACTGGTTACTGATTGCCTGAGCAAGCTGATCAACAGTAAATGTTTCTTCTTCATCATAGATTCCTGCTTCTACAGTAAGAATTGTTCCATCACCTAAATCTCTAGCAAATACATATGAAGAATACTTAAATCCATATTCCTCATCTACAATGTGTGAGTAGTATATTGTCTCGCCATCTACTTCAATAGTCTGAGCTATTTCCTGAGATATAATGTCTGATGATGGCATATAAATCTGCTCTGCAACCTCCTGTGGAGTCATACCTTCATAAATTACATACTCAACAAATGACATTGCATCTGTCTCGTAAGTTATAAAGTAATCTGTATCAAAAGTTTTGTTGAATCCATCAAGTGAACCAAGTATCTCAACAGACTTTTCACTTCCTACAAGGATTGATTTACCATCATCTGGCTCCTCAGTAACACCCAAGTCAGTATCATCCATATCTATATCGTCACCTGAATAATCATCTAATCCAAGAGCATCTGACCAACTCTGAAGGAGATCAGCATTTTCTTCCATAATTCCTTCGAATTCTGACTCTGTTATAGTTGTAAGATCATATACAGGAACGCTTGTATCTATACCTGCTGCTGTATGCTGTGAAGCATCAACCTTTACATGACCAGACATTGTAAGCATTGGTGTACCATCTGCAGAAATTGTACTCTCATTAAGAACTATTGTGTAACCTACACCCTTATTAATATCCTTAACTTCACCGCCAAAGTCAAACTTTATTTCTCCACCTTCTTCAATATTTACAGTAGATGTTCCGTCAAACTTATTAGCCTTTGTATCATAATTTACAGTAGTGTCAGCTGTTACATAAGTAGTTCCATTATAAACCACATCAAAATATACGTTGCATGCCTTAGCTGAATCTGAAGAGTTGTCTGTAACCTTAAAGTTTACATCTATAAATTCTGAACCTGCATATAATGTAACCTTTCCTGTAGGATTCTCGTTGATATTCTCCGCATTAAACTTTAATCCAACTGACTCATCCATTACTGAGATGTCAAATACACCTGAAGCATTTTCATCATCTATATCAATATATAAATCATATGTAAGTGCTGCACCGTAGATTGTTACCTCATCAGCACATACAACCTTAACAATCTTATCATTAGAAACATAAACCTTAATAACAAGGTCTTCTGTAATTAAGCCCTTAAGCATTCCCTCATATGAGCCCATCATTGACTCAAATGTAGCCGCGTCCATTCCTACCTCTGCAAGATATTCTGGATCTGCTGTTAACTCTGCAATAGCTGCATCCCATATATCTCCGATAGCTTTCTTAAGACTATCCTCTGGCAAAGTTATATAATATTCCTTTGCTGTTACAGTCTTACCATTTACATCAATTTTAGCCTTACCCTGCTTCTCGTAAGTAATGCTATCCCAAAGTTCTTCAACTATTGCAACATAATCACTGTTAAGTTCTGTAGGAGTTCCTGTAGTTGCAAGATTAAAATACATATCTGACATATTGAACTCTGGCATGCCTGATATCTCCATAGCCTGACCTAAAGGAGAATTCTCAAGAGCCTGGAACATATTCTCATTCGGAAGTGAGAAATATCCATTTATCATCTCTGGAACCTGGAAATATGTATTACTCTCGTCTACAACCATATTTGCAGTCAAAATGCTGCTTTCATCCATAGAAACCTTAAAAGTAGTATTGGCAAGCTTACCCTTAACATCAATATCTTCAACTACCTCTGCACTTACAGTTGACTGAGCACCGTCAACATCAGAACCAATTTCTACATATACTTCTCTATGTCCACCATCACTAGCAAACTTATCGTATATTTCATCTGATCCTAAGGTATCCTCTGTCTTAGCTTCAGTTTCTACTCCAAATGTTGCCTCAAATGCATCTACTACAACTTCCTTATCGCTACGGAATAACTTTGGAATGAAAATGATAGCACATACAATAAGAGCAATTAAAGCAACTCCACCACCGATTATTCCTCCGATAGCGCCCTTTGATAATGGCTTCTTTGGCTTCTTAGGTGGTTGATTGTTCATTCCACCCATTGGCTGGCCGAACTGTGGCTGATTGTTCATTCCACCCATTGGCTGGCCAAACTGTGGTTGACCAAACTGTGGCTGATTATTTGTTGCCCCCATCTGCTGGCCAAACTGTGGCTGATTGTTCATTCCACCCATTGGCTGGCCGAACTGTGGCTGATTGTTCATTCCACCCATTGGCTGACCGAATGGTGGCTGATTATTCATTCCACCCATTGGCTGACCGAATGGTGGCTGATTGTTCATTCCACCCATTGGCTGACCAAACTGTGGCTGATTATTTGTTGCCCCCATCTGCTGACCAAACTGTGGTGCAAATGGCTGTGTCTCAGGTTCAACGCTAGGTGCACTATCCCCTGCAAGCTTAAAGCCTGTTTCTTTTGCTGAATCAGAATTAGAAGCCTCTGATGGAGTCATTCCCAAATCTGCATTCATCTTATTTGCCAAATCTGCTGCTGGATCCTGATTGACTACATCGTCAACCATTGAAGTAACATCATCTGGCATACCATTGTTAAAATTATCCATAATTTCCTCCTTATAAAATCCCCCGAGATTATTGTATGCCGGCAATTTGAACATTGCCAACTGTTCGGGATTAATTATTTATCATTAAATGCACTTACTGCACCTAAAATGATTCCCAATAGTAAAGTCCACGCTCCTATACCACTTATATAGAAAAACTCTGTAGTGCTTAAAGCTAACCACAAAAAGCATAGAAGTGGAATTGATGAAAATATTATTTTCATCTTCTTATCCTTAGTAACTGTAGTTATAAATAACAATACACCAGATATGATTATCAGCCATGGCGATACAATAAGTGGAATCTGAGCCTGAAGTGCAAGATAAGACAATGCCTTTGACTCGTCAGTAGGTATATTGTTTATTTTGATACCCAAATACTCTTCAACAAATGCTGGTAGAGAACCATTATATCGATCTAGATACTCTATAACCTCATCCTTATCTAAATCATCTACCTCATCGATAACCTCATCTACGTTGTTGCTAAGTTTGCTTAGCTCAAACATATTTAAGCCATCTGTCACATTCACTTCTTCACCCAATATTCTATCCTCATAGTGGACACTTACAAAGTTCATAAGTGGTGAAAAAATCAAAAGCATAGCTCCAATTATTCCAAGAAGACACCACATTCCAAGTCCTAGCTGTCCTGCTCTGTTGGAAAATTCCTTTTTGGTGTCACCCACTTTGTTTTTTAACTTGGTAAGAGCTTCTGGGGTTTGACGTTGCACTGGTTGCTGTGGCATCTGCTGACCATAACCATAAGGCTGGCCATATGGTTGTTGCATTGGCTGACCGTATGGCTGTTGCATTGGCTGACCGTATGGCTGCTGCATTGGCTGACCGTATGGCTGCTGCATTGACTGGCCATATGGTTGCTGCATTGGCTGACCGTATGGTTGCTGCATTGGTTGGCCGTATGGCTGTTGCATTTGCTGACTATCATTTACGCCCTGATTATTAATATTGTTATCCATATATTTTTCTCCTAATTAGTATATCTGAGCTTCCTCTTCTCCATTTAACACTCTAAGAGCACCCTGACAGAGAGCTAACATCTCATCCTCACCTGGATATACTGTAAATGGTGCAATAAAGCCAACCTTCTTCTCCATATCCTCGATAAGACTCTTCTGATATGCGATACCACCTGTGAAGATGATACGGTCTACCTTACCATTTAATACTGTAGCCTGAGCTCCGATATCCTTTGCAACCTGATATACAAATGCATTGTAGATAAGAGTTGCCTTCTCGTCGCCCTCTTTTACTGCCTTCTCAACATCTCTTGCATCGTTAGTTCCAAGGTATGCATTGTAACCAGCCTTACCAACTAACTGCTTAATCATTTCCTTCTCTGTATACTTACCTGAGTAGCAAAGTCTTACAAGCTCACCTGCTGGTACAGCACCGGCTCTCTCTGGTGAAAATGCACCGTCACCATCAAGTGCGTTAAATACGTCGATAATTCTACC
>SVEI01000088.1 GCA_015057445.1 Lachnospiraceae bacterium
CACTGTTACTATGGAGGAGGAGCCAGTTGATCTTGACGGACTTAACTACCTTACAGGACAGACAGTTGACTTTATCAATAAGTGTGCTATGAACGGAACAATTCTTGCTCATGTTGATGGTGGAGTTCCAAATATCCTTGTTAATATGGATCAGATAGATGAATTATCACTTGGAGAGCTCTTCTACGTATTCGAGTTCGCTTGTGGTATGAGTGGATACGTACTTGGAGTAAATCCATTTAACCAGCCAGGTGTTGAGAGCTACAAGAGCAACATGTTCGCTCTTCTTGGCAAGCCTGGTAATGAGGAAAAGAGAGCCCAGCTTCTTGCAAGACTCGGCCAGAATTAACGCGAATAAACTGCGAATGCAGAATAATCATAGGGGTCACAATCTTGCTTGCAAGATATTGTGACCCTATGTTTTTTCTATATGAGTGTAAACGGGGCTTGTGGATGCACAGCACCCGCAAGACATTAGCATCCGTAAGATACATTGGTCGTTAGTAAATCGGTAGAAAGGGAAGAAACAAATGAAAGTAAAATGTCAGCTGTGTGGTACAAAGTTTGATCCGGAATTGAATCATAATGTATGCCCAGAGTGTGCAGCATATTATCGTGTGGACGGGGTATCTGGCGCGGATAGTAACAGTACACATATGGAATTAAGAGAGGCGTATGATACAAATTCAGATAATACAATTTATGATGAAGAAAAATACGACCACAGTGAGATACATAGCATGTATGATCAAAATTCAGTACATACTATGTACAGTAATGACGAGAACTGTGGGGCAAATTTTGATGAAAAAACAAGGATAGATAAGAAAACAAAAAAGCCTTTAAGTACAACAAAGAAGGTTATTATTGCTATAGAAATCATAGCTTTGATTTTCTGCATTATATGGCCTTTTGTGGGAATACATACCAGCAAGAAAAAGCTGGAATCTCAGAGAGTTACAGAAAAACCATCAGCTGTACCCAAAATGATAGATGAAAAAATACCAGTTGGAGACTACACTATACAGATTTCAGATTACTACATAGATAAGAAAGAATATTGGAACCTGCCTGATAATTATGTAGTGTATGCAGTGAGTTATAAGATTGAACATGATGGAGCTACTTATACAAGTTTATACAACGCAGTTCAGCCTTATATGGAAACTCCAGAGGGATTGACTATAATTCCATTGGAAAGCTATGAAGCTAAGGAATATATGACTGAAGACAGGTATAAGACCATGGAGAAAAAAGTAGGCGGCTATATTAAAAATGATGGTGGAATTCTCTACTTTGTACTAAAAGAGGATGAGAAAATCTATGGTCTTGGCTTCGATGTGTATGAGTGCGACCAGGATGATTATCATTATAAGGAAATGGACACTACATATCTTATGTATCTTCCAGAATTGGAGGTGGAGTGATGAAGCTAGTATTCAAAATTTTCCTCTCCATTACAAGATTTATATGGAGAAAAATAGGAGTTGCAGGATTATTATTTATAGTATTGATTTTCGCAGTACCTGTAAGCCTTTATCTCAACGATGATTATTCTAATGATTATGCATATGAGAGCCAGTATGAGATAGGGGAGACGGAGATTACTCAGATTTATAAAACAGAAGTGGTAGAAGCTCATTTTTCGGAATATGATTTGGATGAGCGTTACAGCAAAAAATACATATATCAGGTTACTATTGATGTGACAAATGTAGGCGTTAATCCAATATATAAAAACAGAGAATTTTTTGGACTTTATGTGGAAGATGAAGAAGGAAATATGGAACGTTTTAAGGTTTATGACTACTACTATGAGATGGATGAGTACGATAGATTTGACACAGAAGTGATTACCACAGGTAAAACCAGTGAAGTGATTCTTGCATTCTCCTTTGATGAAAATGATGTTCCAGGTAAACTTACATTTTATGATAGCTATGAGGGAGAAAAGTTATTTGACCTGAATGTACCTACGCCAAACAATATGTAAAAAAATGGAAAAATTTGCTAAGTTACCATGAATAAATATTCTGATTTTGGGACATACTTTTACTGTATCAATTAAATGGCTACTGCCACATAATGATGGAGGAAAAGATATGTCAACAAATAGCAAGAACGCAAATAACGCCAACAATGCATCAAATGCAAGCAATGGTATGGGCAAGAATGCAAGCAATGCATCAAACGCAAATAACTCAAAGAATGCATCAAATGCTAACAACGCTAAGAATGCAAGCAATGCATCAAATGCAAATAATTCAAAGAACTGCTACTAAATAATTTAGTTAGATAGCCAGCCTCCTGAAGGATTAACAAATGTCCTTCAGGAGGTTTTCTTTAATTTACAATATGGTGATAAATTGGTATAATTATTAAAATTACTTTTGTATGGTTTTATGATTACAAAGGAGGTTACGGCAATGAGTGATAAAAGCAAGAAGAATAATGGTTTGGTAGGCACATTGATTATTGTGCTTATTGCAGTTGTAGGTATATTTGGACTTGGGAAGCTTGGTCTTAAGATTATTAAGGAAGGCAAGGTAGAATATATTATTGATATGGGCAATAATAGTGGCTCAGGAAAGGATGCGTCAAAAGCTGGAGAAAATGGCTATGAAGATACTTATGGCAAAATTCAGGATGGAACAAAGGGAACATCCTTGCTTGATCTTAAGGATGAATTAGCTTCAGGAGGTCCAGGACTTAATCATACCAATAGTAATGTGGATGATGCTTTGGTGTCTCAGAGCCCTGCAGCATCAGCAGAGTATGATTTAGAGGGTGGAAGTAATGATGTAGTTAATGATGAAATTTCTGTTGAAGCTGGTGAAGAGCTTACTCAGGAGGAGATAGATAGGATAGCTATCTTCGCAAAATATTTTACATCCACATATGCTCCAGCAGCAGAGACTGTTTCAGGAATGCATATTCCACTTGCTGATGAGGCAGTGATAAAAACTATGAGCATCTTGGCTAATGATTACATGGGTACAGATGATGAGATGGCTCAATATGTTATACCTGGAACCTATGATGGTGGAGCACTTTATGTGACAAAGGACGATATAGACCAGTATATAGCTGATTTATTTGGCTACACTGACATAATTTATTATGAGTTGGGTAGTGTTCAGTCGAATGGTGACGGCTATGTAATGTATGCGCATCAAGGGAACTGTGATACAACAATCACTGTTAATGAAACCTATACGGAGGGTGAAAATTACATAATGAAGGGAATCGCTAGTCTAAACTATATGGACATATTTGATCCTAGATTTGTAGATGCAGAGTTTACATTTACAGTTAGAAGAAATTCTGATAGTCCTTTTGGATTCACATATGTAGACTTTGAATTTGGAGAAGTAACATATCAATAAGAATGAAAAATAAGCACCTTTTGATAAATGTGTGATAGATATACATTTATCAAAAGGTGTTTTTGTCTTTATCACACAAGTAGCGCCTCTGGAATATCTTATTATTAAGATAATATAAGGAGGACGGAAATTATGAGATTTCACAATATCAATATAAGAAACATAATAACGGAGGCACTTAATTACAATGGAATAATAGTTGATGTAAGAGAGAAAAAAGAATTTGAGCAGGGACATATACCTATGGCTATTAATATACCACTAAGCCAGATTAAAACAGGAAAGATATCTCTGCCTAAGGGAAAGGTTTTACTAGTGTACTGTGAAACAGGTGCAAGAAGTACAATGGCAGCCAAGGAACTTGCTGAAAAAGGCTATAAGGTAATTAATACAATAGGCGGAATTTTGGAATATAGGGGCGGATTAACAAAAAAAGCTTGATATATATGGCAAAGAGGTTTAATATTTACATTGGTATATAATGTTATATATTAAATTTTTCATATACAAGAGGGGAAATGATTATGAAGAAGCTAGGGGATAAAATAGTAACTTATTTATTAGTTTTAGGAATGTTAATGTCATGTTGCTCGTCAGGGTTAACGGTTAACGCTATGTCAGGAGATTTGGCAAGTGGTACAGATGCTACTACAGCAATAACTGTGGAAACCACTGATGAAACAGATATAACAACAGAAGGTGTATATTCTTCAGAGATAACATCAGAAGGTACAAATGATATAATTTCAGATAATTCATCTTCATCAGAAGAAGGTAGCGTACCACAGGATGGAGATAATTTCACAATTAATCAAACAAATCTTAATGGTAATCAGTCAGCGGCAGAAGCACAGGGTAATTTTTCTGTGGCTTTGAATGGTGCCATTCAATCAGGATATTCAGATTATACAAGCTATATGACGGATCATGTTCTAAAGGTAGATGGTGAAGTGATTAATGACGGAGACACCATAGTACCTTCTAAAGATTTTGCTTTATCCCTTTATTTCAAATTATCCCTTTCAGATATGGCAACCAATGGTCTTAAATATTATTATGAGCTTCCAGAGCACATATCTATAGGAGACCAGGGTAGCGAGGAAGAAACTATTACCCTTTATAACGCAGATAGAGTAGCTATAGGTAATTATTATATCAAGGATGACGTAATGTATGTTACATTCCCAGGATACTATGATGAGGTTATAGCTTACTTTAATATGGATGCTTCATGGGATGTCAGCGCCAACAGCGCTCAGATTGAGGTGAATTGGAATAACGAGATTGAGACATATAATATAGATATATGTGACCTTACAGTTGTAAAGACTCATACTGGATATGTTAATAACAAAGATGATAATGGAATGAATGTAGGCTTCAAGATAAAGGTTAAACCTAATTCAGAGGATGGAACAATTAATAATATAACATTAACTGATTCGTATTCCCTTAACTATTTGAAGATAGATGAAAATGCTTATGGTACAGATAAAGCAATAAAGGTAACAACCTACAATGCAGATAAAACTGTGGCCGGGGAGCCTAAGTACTATAAGCTTAGTGATATTATGGAAGACTCAGCTTCTTATGGTTCATTTTCTATTCCTGGACTTTCTGTAACCGCAGGAGGATACTTTGAGGTTGAATACGTTTCTAGCATGACTGAAGAAGAGAGAATGGAAATCGATGCAAGCTCAGGAAAAATAAATCAGGAATTTATTAATAAAGCAACTGCGTCATATCCTTACTATGATGCAGCCCTTGGTAAAGAGCTAACTCTATCTACCTCTGCAAGTGTAGAATCCAAATATGGTGCAAATACAGCCTGGATATATAAAGAAGAGGGAAGAGAAGAGGATGTAAAGGTTACAACAGAGGGCACTACAATTATACCTTACGTAGTAACTGTTAATAAGCATAGAAGATACAGCTTAGGTGGTTCTATAGTTAGGGATGAGATATCGGAGTTTGTAGGTGGAGATGTAGTATATTATACAGCGTGGGACGCTATTACCAAAGTAGAGTGGCTTAATAACGCTGGGGATGGAGAGGCAAATCAAACATGGATATTCTTGGATGATACTACTTATGCTGAGCTTAATAATTTGGCCACTACATCATCTACCACAGCCTATGATAATCTTCAGGCTAATGCAGGGCTTAAGAAAAAGCTTATAGATGCTATTAACGCTGAAGTTGATTCTGGCAATCAGATAACAGATTTTGATGAGGATGCTGCCCTTAGGTATGTATTTACATCAAATGCTGCTAACAATTTCATCTGGATAACACCTCCGGATGATATACCTACTACATATACTATTAATTATCAGGTTAAGGCAGTTAAGGAGGTGGGCTCCTTTAAAAACTCAGCGGCTTTATGGTATACAGAATATGATGCGGTACCACCTGGTCCGGGAGTGGGTTGGACTAAGCCTGTTAAGAAGGTACTTAATGCTACTAAGGAGAATTATGGTGTTTATATAGGAGAAGACGGAAACTACTATGTAGACTACAAGATTACTGTCGGTCTGGAAGCGGGTAGTGCCGGTTTTGACGGGGTTTCAGTAAGAGATATATTCCCACATAATAAGGTCGTAATTGACGGACAGGAGTACGTGGTATTTGACTGGTTGGCTGGATTTGACGGAGCAGAGGTGGATTTGGCTAACTTCAACACACCGGAAAATATTGCCCTGGTAAGCTCCGTTGTAGATATATCTACAACTAGTACAGACCAAGCAGTTAAGGCTGTTGTAGATAATGCATATTCCTTCTATTTCCATGAAGTAACTGGTGATGGACATCCATCTGACTTTGAT
>SVEI01000089.1 GCA_015057445.1 Lachnospiraceae bacterium
ATAACCACCTTCTCCATTGAGATAGGACATGATAACTTTTTTCTTAAATTCATAGCTATATTTAGCCATAAAAATACCGACCTCCAATCGTTAGATTCTTTGGTCTAACTTTTGGGGGTCGGTACATTTTCAGGTCCCCTAAATATTACTCTAATTTGCTATTTTCCTATGTAGTTTGCATTCTGTCAATTTCACTTATTACTTCTGTATATAAGCCTCTTCCTTCACTGAAGTCACTCCACCAAAATCATTGGCTGGTGCAGCTCCACCCTTAGGTACAAGAACTATCTGGATACCTTCAAGTCTCTTAGCATAGCCTGCTGTTCCTGACTCTTCGCCATTCTTGGCCCAACCAAGCCAACCAAATGACTGAGCATGAACTCTGTAGTAAATGTCATACTTCTCACCCATCTCACCTGTAAGGTCGATGCAGATTGCCTCGAGACGCTTAGCCTCTCCTGAAGTACCACTCATCTCGCCATTCTTCTTCCAGCCTGTTCTTGTAGCATCATCTGGCTTACCTTGCCATCCGTAAGTCTGAACATGAGTTGTGTAAACTATATCACCATCATAAGGACAGTTAGTAACCTTAATGTTAATACCCTCAAGTCTCTTAGCCTGACCACTAGTTCCACTCATAGCTCCGTTATGTACCCACTTCTGCCAGCCGAAGCTCTGTACGTGAGTTTTGTAGCTTACGATAGGTGCATTTACATCACCTGGGATTACGATATTCTCCTGCTTAGCCGCCACGTAAGGCTGATTTTTATACTTTGATGATGAGCCATCTACTCCTGCGTAGTTAAGAGCTGGTCCAGTTTCACCCTTCTTAACAACTACAACCTGAATACCCTCAAGTCTCTTAGCGTAGCCTGCTGTTCCTGAAGGCTCACCATTCTTAGCCCAGCCAAGCCAACCATAAGATTGTGCATGTACTCTGTAGTAAATATCATACTTATCCTTGTCTGCGCCAGTTAACTGAATCTTAATAGCCTCAAGTCTCTTAGCCTCTCCGCTAGTACCATTAGTCTCACCGTCGCATGACCATGGCATCCAGCCATAAGACTGACAATGTGTTGAATACTGAACGCCAAGGTTATCATTGCCTTCAATATCTATCCAAATATTTTCAAGACGCTTAGCTTCTCCTGAAGTACCTGCCATCTCACCATTTTTCTTAGTTCCTTGGGAGTCACCGTAGGACTGGATGTGAGTGTGATAGGTGACGTCTACAGCGGAATATTCTTCATTTCCTTTAAATTGATTAAACAATAGAATTAGTCCATACCCATTGAATCCTTCTGTATGTTCTGTCCCCTTTACAACATATTGAAGATCTCCCGGAATTTGAGTTACTAATTCATCTGCTTTTGTAATATCATTTTCATCAAATGACACTACACCCGTACTTGCATTATAATTACTATCATTAATCAAACTAAAATCATAACCCTTTATATGCTTCAAATCAAACTTTCCATCTGTCGTATCACACACAGCGATTACAGCCATATTTTTTTGATTATTAAATATTACTTTTTCAACATCATTATAATCATACCATACGCGCTTCAAAGCCTGGTTATTAGAAAAATCTAACGTTTTAAGATTATTTCCGTAACAATATATCATATCTAGTTCTACAAAATCACTAACATCAATGTTAGTCAGTTTATTATTTTGACATTTTAACTGGTGTAACTTTAAGTGATTGCTAAAATTAATATTAGTTATTTCATTATCATTACACAACAACATTTCTAAACCACTAAGCTTTGAAACATCAAGTGATTTTAATTTATTATCCGAGCAATCTATAAAATGTAATTTCTCACTAGCTCCAAAAACCAAGTTTTCTATATTACTATTTTCGCAACGAACTTCAGTTAAGTTAATATTATGTGACAAATCCAGTTCAGATTGCTTATTACTTTCAAACCTCAAATACTCTAAATTTGTCAGTTCTGAAAAATCCAGCCCAGATATTTGTGTTTCCAAAATTATTAACGTTGAAATGAGTGAATTATTTCCAAACTTAATTTCATTTAATCCGCAATCACTTATACCTAAAGTTTTTAAATTAGTATTATTAGTCAAATCTAACAAACAAATATCAGTCCCACAAATGCTTAAACTACTTAATTTTTCAAAACCACTCACATCAAGTTCGTCTATTTCACAATAGTTAACAATTAGATGTGTTACATCAGTAAAATACTCCAGACCTGTTAAATCTCTTACTTTTTCATCACTAATTGTAATAGTATTCACTTCACTTATTGTAATGTATCCTGTTTCGTCTGCTAGTTCATATAAATGTTCCCTAAAATTCTCATCCGGAAAGTTCTTCTCATTAAGCATAACCTTTCCATCATGAACGCCCACAGTTGTATCCACTTCATCTACAGTCTCCGCATCATCAACAATTACATTTTCTTGATTTACTTCACTAGCTACAGCAATGCTTGGATTTCCTGCCATCATTATGGCACAGGCAATGGTAGCTAATCCTAGTTTGATATTCTTCTTCATACTTTTCCTCCTTAGATTTATTTCCTTACATTATATTCGTTTTATCGAAGATATTCAAGTATAAGAATACATTTTATGATTAAGCTAATTACTACTATAGGAGGTTAGTATATGATTAGCTATGCGCCATTTTGGAAAACTTTAGAGCAATCAAAGGAAAACTGGTATACACTTACAAACAAGCACAATATCAGCAATAGCACTTTGCATCGACTTAAGCATAATAAAGATATCAGCACCAAAACATTAAATGATTTGTGTAGAATAATAGACTGTCGTATAGAAGACATTGTTGAATATATTCCTTGCGAATCTGACCAAGTGTTGTAGTTACATCTTTCTGTTCATATCAACCTTACTTCTCAACACATACTACACATATTTTTTACCCACTTCTTTCTACTATCCCAAGAATAAACATTTGTCTATCCAACCAAAATATAGTATAATCTCCCACAAAGGTTACTTTAGGAGGCTCCTATGAATAAGCGAGTAATGCTGATTGCTAATTCAGCGTCTATGATTGACCATTTTAATAGAGATAATATTAGTATCCTTCAACGTATGGGATGCGATGTTACTATTGCGGCCAATTTTAAGGATGGTAATTCCAGTACCAAAGAGAAAATTGATGCTTTTGAGCAGGAGCTTAATGAGATGGGAATTGATATTATTCAGCTTCCTATTCCTAGGAAGGTTTCTCATCTATTTAAGATGTTTAAATCTGTAAAATTAATCAAAAATTATATGGCAGAAAATCCTTGTGCACTGGTCCATACCCAGACTCCTTTCGGTGGTGTGGCAGGTAGACTTGCGGCTAAGAGTTTTCGAAAATCTGGTGAGACTAAGGTTATTTATTTTGCTCACGGATTCCATTTCTTTAAGGGTGCTTCATTTAAGAATTATTTGATTTACTATAATATCGAGAAATATTTGGCAAAATATACTGACTGTCTTATCACCCTTAATCAGGAGGACTTTAAGACGGCTAGCAAGAAGTTTAAGAAGACCAAGGTGGAGTATGTTCCAGGGGTTGGCGTTGATACAACTGCCATAAATATGCTCACTGTTGACAAGAAAGCCAAGTGCAAGGAGCTTAAAATTCCACATAACAAAAAAATCGTTCTTACTATGGCAGAGCTTATTCCTAGAAAGAACGTGGAAGGCGCTATAAATGCATTTGCGGCAGCAGAAAATGATGATGCTATCCTTCTCATCTGTGGCAAGGGTAGAGAGCAAAGAAAACTTAAGGATCTGGTAAAGGAACTTGATATAAAGGATAAGGTTTATTTTGCAGGATATAGAACTGACATACTTGAGATTTGCCGTATGAGTGATATTTTCCTTTTCACCAGTCGCCAGGAAGGACTTCCAGTTGCAGTTATGCAAGCCATGGCAGCAGGACTTCCTGTTATTGCATCAGACATTCGTGGTAATAGAGATTTGCTGGCTCCAGATAAGGATTCAAAGAGCAAAGATTATCTTGTGGATGTGAACCAAACTTCAGAATTTACAGAAAAGCTCAACTACCTTCTTAAGAAGGAAAAAGAATGCAAGAAGCTAGGTGAAGCCAATGTAGCCAACTGTAGAAAATATTTCGATATAGAATTAGTTCACCAGAGGATGTGTGACATTTACACAGATATGCTACCTGCAGACCAAGAGTAGTATTTTAGAAATATGACACATAATCAAAAGATATGCCCTAGCATCATAAAATATATTTATATCTTGCCGCATAACAAAGCTGTGTGGTAGCAGTTTATATTAGGAGTACATTATGTATAAGGTTCAGGTTTTGTTATCAGCCTATAACGGAGAAAAGTACATAAGACAGCAGCTAGACAGTATTTTAGCTCAGAAGGATGTGGAGATAAGTATCTTAATAAGAGACGATGGCTCCACTGATTCTACTATTGATATCGTCAATGAATACTGCAAGACAAATTCAGACATAAAGCTTATCAAGGGTTCTAATATGGGTGCTTGCAAATCCTTCTTTGAATTATTCAAGGAAGCTGGTAGCGGTTACGATTATTACGCCCTATCTGATCAGGATGATTACTGGTACGAGAACAAGTTATCAGTGGCATGCAACAAGCTATCTGCTATAGATAATAAAGAAAATAAACCTTTACTATACTGTTGCGAGGCGGACATCACAGATGAAAATCTCCAGCCAGCCAATAAAAAAGCCGAAACCGAAAACCTTTCAAGCGAGAATATGAACTTGACTTCTACCAACTCTACTTCCGGTAATACAAGCAAAACATTTCCAGTGAAGAAACCTGGATTTGGCAATGCTTTACTTGAAAATATAGCCCGTGGTGGAAGTGTTGTATTTAACCCTACCCTACTTGGTATGGTTAGAATGGACGCACCAACTGACTGTTATATGCACGATTGGTGGTTGTATCTTATAGCAACTTGCTATGGCAAAGCTATTCACGACAATCAGGCATATTATAAGTATAGACAGCACAAGAATAATGTACTGGGAGCTTCCACTTCAAAGCTAGGAATCTTAAAGCGCAGATTGTCCCAGAGCAAAACCAACAAGGGACATGTATCTAGACAGGCCATTGCCTTTGGTGAAAAATATGAGATTCCAGACAAGAGAATGAAACAATTAGATGTAATTGCCGGATACAGAAAATCTTTTAAACAGAGAATCAGAGGACTTTCCGGTAAGTATCTTTATAGACAAAGCAAAAGTGATAACCTGGTGTTTAGATTATTATTTTTGACTAATCATTTATAAAAAAGCATAAGCAACGAGCTCGTTGCTTATGCTTTTTCATTCTCTCTTTTTATTGCATTTAAACTTTTTTCAAAAAATCATTAGAATTCCTATTATAACATCTAACGCAAGCAGAACACTGTAATAAACTGTAGGATACGTTACTTCTTCCTTAGGTTTATCAATCTCCTTGTTTAAAATATAATCTGGAAGTATCTCTCCTGTAATCTCTGCAATTTCCTTCTTGTCTTTTAAATCTTCAACCTCTAATCTATATATCTCAAATTCACAGGCTTTATTCTTCTTAATATAATTAATATCCACAATGCACAGCGTTATCAATGCTACAATAGATAGCACCCATATAATCTTGGGTTCTGTATGCTGGTCATCCGGAAAGCTAGATGCTCCAATTCCAAAGCAAAAGCTACAAAATACACTAAGTACAGCACATGCCTTCATAGCCTTAGACATTTTTGTATTCTTCTGCATCCTTGTTTGAATCCCCATTATCTTAAAATACATTTCATCCATTTATTTACTCCTTAAATTTAAGCATTCTCATGGAGTTAAGTATTGCAATTACTGCCACTCCCACATCTGCGAATACTGCAAGCCACATATTTGCTATTCCAAATATTCCAAGTATCATAACTAGGAATTTAACTCCTAACGCAAACACTATGTTTTGTCTTACGATAGTGAGAGTCTTACGGCCAATATTTCTAACAGTTGCAAGCTTATTAATATTGTCGTCCATAAGAACTATGTCCGCTGCCTCAATAGCTGCATCCTGTCCTAATGCTCCCATAGCAATGCCTATATCTGCTCTTGTTAATGCCGGAGCATCATTGATTCCATCTCCTACAAATGCTACTTTG
>SVEI01000090.1 GCA_015057445.1 Lachnospiraceae bacterium
CCATCATTTTTTATAAAGAATACCTGACCGACCTTTTCCTCCAAGGTCATACCATCTATAATTTCTTCTATTTTTTTCTCAACATCCTTAGACATAATATATTTGTTATTAGGATCGTATTGTGCATAAAACTCATCAAAACTCTCTTCAGTGGAATCAGTTTCACTAGCAACTTCTTCTGTGGTATCTGTTGCATCCAACTTACTAGCATACTCGGTAGTTTCTGTTGTAGTAACATATTTATCTTGAATATATTCATCTCTATTAGATAAATCTGGTCCAATTATACCGAATATCAATATAACCAAGAACATTATCACACATATTATTGTTTTTTTATTTCCCATAATCTTATCCCAACCTATATCTATATTCTATGCAAAGGCATTACATACTATATATCTTTATTCATATGTATTATATATTAACAAGATAGATTTAACAATAAAAAAGTACAGGACAATCACTGGTAATTGGTTATCCTGTACTCTTTCAATTATTTATAACTATTCTTTTTATGAGAAGTACTCAACACCTGACTCAAATATCTTCTGGTCCTGGTCACCGTAAATATTAACAGCAACAGCTGTACCTCTACGCTCTGAGTGAGCCATCTTACCAAGAACTCTACCATCTGGACTTGTGATACCCTCAATAGCGTAATATGAACCATTTACATTGAAGTACTCATCCATAGTTGGGTTACCATTCATATCAACGTACTGAGTTGCAACCTGTCCATTTGCAAAGAGCTTCTCAATCCACTCCTTACTTGCAACGAATCTACCCTCACCATGTGATATAGGCACTGTGTAAACCCCACCAAGTTCTGCCTTCTTAAGCCATGGGCTCTTATTAGTTACAACCTTAGTGTAAACCATCTTAGACTGGTGACGACCGATGCTGTTCATAGCAAGTGTTGGTGAATCGTCAGTCTGTGGAATAATCTCACCGTAAGGAACAAGTCCAAGCTTAATAAGGGCCTGGAATCCATTACAGATACCAAGTGCAAGACCATCTCTCTCGTTAAGGAGCTTCATAACCTCTTCAGAAATCTTAGCATTTCTAAATGCTGTAGCGATGAACTTACCTGAACCATCTGGCTCATCACCTGCACTAAATCCACCTGGGAACATAATAATCTGGCTCTGACTAATAGCCTTAGTAAATGCATCTACAGAATCTCTAATATCCTGTGGATTCTGGTTCTTAAATACTATAGTCTCAACCTCTGCACCAGCATTTTCAAAGGCTCTAAGTGAATCGTACTCACAGTTAGTACCTGGGAATACAGGAATAAATACCTTTGGCTTTGCAATCTTATTCTTAGCTATAAGGATACTTCCACCATCATAGATAGGTGACTTAACAATACCATCCTCAATCTTAAGCTCATCATTAATCTTATCGTTCTGCTCAACACCTGACTCTGTAGGGAATACCTTCTCAAGAGTGTTAGTCCAAGCAGCAAGGGCCTCCTCCATAGTGACCACCGCGTCACCATAGGTAAATGTAGCACTAGCCTTAACTCCACCGATGACAGTTGCAGGAACTGCAAGCTTTGTCTCATTCTCAGGCTTAACCTCGATAATAATTGAACCGTAATCCTTAGCAACAAGTGCATCCTTAGAAACACTGTCAAGGATATGAACGCCAAGCTTATTACCAAATGCCATCTTACTAACTGCTTCAATAATACCACCGAAGCCTACTGCGTAAGCTGATTCAATCTTTCCATCTTTAATATCCTTAAGAAGAGCTGCATAAGTCTCAAGAACGTTAGCGTAATCAGGCTTATCAAACTCATCCTTCTTAATGTCAACCTTTAAAATTACATTTCCAGCCTCTTTAAGCTCTGTTGTTACAACATCCATATAATCTGCAACGTCAACTGCAAATGAACAAAGTGTAGGTGGAACATCAATATCATTAAATGAACCTGACATAGAGTCCTTTCCACCAATTGATGGAAGTCCAAGTCCCATCTGAGCATCAAATGCACCAAGAAGTGCTGCAAGTGGCTTACCCCATCTATATGGATCAGTTCCAAGTCTCTCAAAGTATTCCTGGAATGTAAGTCTTATTTTGGATACATCTCCACCTGATGCAGCAATTTTTGCTACCGAGTGAAGAACTGCATATATCGAACCATGATATGGGCTCCATGTTGAAAGATATGGATCTAAACCGTAGCTCATCATAGTTACTGTATTTGTCTTTCCACGAAGTACAGGAAGCTTTGCAATCATAGTCTGTGTAGGCGAAAGCTGATACTTACCACCATATGGCATAGTAACTGTGCCTGCTCCAATAGATGAGTCAAACATCTCTACAAGCCCCTTCTGTGAACATACATTAAGATCTGCGAGAGTATTTAACCAAGTCTCCTTAACATTCTTAACATCTGCTTTTGAAGCAAAGTAGTTATCATCCTTAGATGGCATAGAAACCTTTACAGCTGTTTCTTGATGAGCACCGTTAGTATCAAGGAAAGCTCTTGAAAGGTTAACAATCTCCTTGCCTCTCCAGCTAAGAACAAGTCTTGGCTCCTCAGTAACTGTAGCAACTGCAACAGCCTCTAAATTCTCCTCGTTTGCATACTTCATCATAGCATCAACGTCCTTAGAATCGATAACTATAGCCATACGTTCCTGTGACTCTGATATAGCAAGCTCTGTTCCATCAAGACCAGCATACTTTTTAGGTACCTTATCAAGATCAACCTTAAGACCAGCTGCAAGCTCACCAATAGCAACCGAAACACCACCTGCACCGAAGTCGTTACATTTCTTAATTAAAGAAGCAACCTCTTCTCTTCTGAATAATCTCTGAATCTTTCTCTCTGTAGGTGCATTACCCTTCTGAACCTCAGCACCACAAGTCTCAATTGAGCTCTCTGTATGTGCCTTAGATGAACCAGTGGCACCACCACAGCCGTCACGACCTGTACGGCCACCAAGTAAGATAATAATATCTCCTGGGTCTGAATTAAGTCTCTTAACTGCACGTCTAGGAGCCGCACCCATAACTGCACCAATCTCCATACGCTTAGCCACATAATTTGGATGATAAATCTCATTTACATGACCTGTTGCAAGACCAATCTGGTTACCATATGAACTGTATCCAGCAGCAGCAACCTTTACAATCTTTCTCTGTGGAAGCTTACCCTTCATAGTGTCCTTAAGTGATACTGTCGGATCAGCAGCACCAGTTACACGCATAGCCTGGTATACATATGAACGACCTGAAAGTGGATCTCTAATAGCACCACCAAGACAAGTAGCTGCACCACCAAATGGCTCTATCTCTGTTGGGTGGTTGTGAGTCTCGTTCTTAAAGCTTACTAACCACTCCTCTGTTACTCCATCAATCTCAACTGGAACAACTATAGAACATGCGTTAATCTCATCTGAAACCTCCATATCCTCAAGCTTTCCAGCCTTTCTAAGTGCCTTCATAGCCATAAGGGCAATATCCATGAGGCAAACAAACTTATCGTCTCTTCCTGCATTAATATCAGCTGCTGTTTCAACATATCTATCGTAAGTAGAAGAAATCATATCATTGTAATAACCTTCATCAAAGCTAACATCTGTAAGCTCTGTAGAGAAGGTAGTATGACGACAGTGATCTGACCAATATGTGTCAAGAACTCTAATCTCAGTCATAGAAGGATTTCTATTCTCTTCATTCTTGAAGTAATTCTGAATGTGAAGAAAATCCTTAAATGTCATAGCAAGTCCAAGGGAATCATACAATTCCTTTAACTTATCCTCTGCCATATCTTTAAATCCTTCAAATATAATAACATCTGCCGGCTCATCAAATACAGTAACAAGAGTCTCTGGCTTTTCCTCATCAGCAACTCTTGAGTCAACAGGGTTAACAACATACTCCTTAATTGCCTCTAATTGTTCAGGAGTAATATCTCCGTCAATTACGTATGTAGTCGCAGTCTTAATAAGTGGATTCTCATCCTCATTAAGAAGCTTAACACATTGCTCTGCTGAATCAGCTCTCTGGTCAAACTGTCCTGGAAGGTACTCCATAGAGAAATATACCTGTCCAGCCTTTATTGGAAATGTCTCCTCGTATACAACATCTATAGGTGGCTCTGAGAAAACTGTAACCTTAGCCTTCTCGTAAGTCTCATCAGACACACCCTCCATGTCATAGCGAACAAGCTCTCTAACCGCATTTGCCTTAATGCCTAAGTAGTCCTTAATCTGTGCTTTAAGCTCTGTAGCTCTTACAGCATAGTCGCTTTTCTTCTCAACGTAGATTCTTCTAACTTTGCTCATCTTTATCCTCCTTAGCAATTCATATATTAATAGAATTGTAAATCATAATATAGCTACTTTATAATACCCATAAATAAGAAAAAAAACAACCCTCAAAGACAAAAATTTAAACATAAAAAATAGGCAACCAAGTGATTGCCTATTTTTGAAAAATTATGCTTCGAGCACATTCTTAATAACTTTCTTAATCTCTTCTGCATCAAATGGCTTAGCAATAAACTCTGCCGCTCCACTTTGAACAGCCTCTAACATATTATGTTGCTGACCTGCTGCAGATACCATTATAACTTTAGCATCTGGATAATCAGCTTTGATCTTCTTAAGAGACTCAACACCTGTCATAATTGGCATTGTAATATCCATAGTTACAAGATCTGGTTTAAGCTCTACATACTTATCGTAGCCTTCCTGACCATTAACAGCCTCTCCTACAATAGTATATCCCTCGCCTTCTAAGAGCCCTTTTAAAATTCTTCTTGAAGTTCTTGAATCATCTACAATTAAAATATTAGCCATCTTATTAATAAATCCTCCCCATTAATTAATGTTCCACTTAGTTTCCATACAGATTACGATATCCGCTCTCTGTCCCTGTATGAAACATGGAAGCATAAACATCATTCCTTCTGTACTAATCGTTGTATCATCTACATACATATTCGGTGGAAGCATATCTATCTTTACTTCCTCCTGGCTAAGCTTTGATCCAAAGAGACCATTGCTTACATTAATAAACTCACATACTGCATCAAGACAATCCTCATCTATAGCAGCAAATTCCTCCTTACCATAGGTTTCACCGATAACCTTGTTACCCTGTCCACAAATTCCTATAAACAGCTCATAATCACCTGTAAAACACTGGCTTGCAATATACTTTGTTGTATATGTGTTAATTCTCTCTATCTTCTCAAAACGAACCTTGTTATCGATAAATCTCACTACATTTCTTGCCATAAGGGCAATGTAATCTCTAACTATAGGTGGTACTGACGCATCTTTGATAAATACTGGAATAATCTTATCAATATCAGAACTCTTAAGTGCATCTATCTCTAAAGCAGTAAGTCTCTCCGACTTCTTATAATGATTAAGATGCTTCTGAATCTCCTCCAATGTAAGTAGTTCTCTTTCCACTAATTCTTGTACAAATAAGAGATATGAGTCACCCTGTTTCTTAAGAAGAGCCATAACCTGATCATCAGTAAGATATCCCTTATCGATAGCAATATCTCCAAACCTTGCATCTTTCATAGCCTGAAGCTGGTTAACCTCATCAGCCTGTGCCTCTGTCATAAACCCTTCATTAACAGCAAGTAATCCCATCTTTACTCTAGCCGTTCTACTCTTTTCAATAATATCTACATACTGCTCAGTTGTAAGAACCCCAATATCTTGTAAATATTTACCAAAATATACACCAAACATATATATACCTCCTTGTGACTCACAATTTGTATTATTATACTAAATTTTTCGTCAAAAATCAACTTATTATTGGTTTATACTGTTATATATATAATAATGGATTTTCACTAGTTTAATTTACATAAATCCAATTGAATTGTTCTTTGTTTTCTTATATAATATTATGTATATGTTGTTTTATCAAACACATTAATTCAGATATAATTATTACAAACTATACAAAGGGAGAAAGATTACTATGTCA
>SVEI01000091.1 GCA_015057445.1 Lachnospiraceae bacterium
CATGTTAACAAGGATGTTAGGAACACCACCATCAACATGAGCAAGAATTGTTCCGTTCATAGCACACTTATTGATAAAGTCAACTGTCTGTCCTGTAAGGTAGTTAAGACCATCAAGATCAACTGGCTCCTCCTCCATAGTTACAGTGAGCTTTGGACTCTGCACATTGATAACTGTCTCGAAGTGGTTCTTAGTACCCTCCTGAATAAACTGTCCAAGTGAGTGAAGGTCTGTAGTAAAGTCTACAGCTGTAGGGAAGATACCCTTTCCATCCTTACCCTCGCTCTCGCCGTAAAGCTGCTTCCACCACTCTGATACATAGTGAAGTGCTGGCTCGTAGTTAGCAAGAATCTCCATGCCAAGTCCCTTCTCATGAAGAACATTACGAACAGCTGCATACTTCATAGCGTCATTTGAATCGAAATCATTAGCTATACAGTACTCACGTGCATTTGCAGCACCCTGCATAAGCTTATCTATGTCAGCACCACTAACTGCGATAGGAAGTAATCCTACTGCTGTAAGAACTGAGAATCTTCCTCCTACATCATCAGGTACTACAAATGTCTCGTAGCCTTCCTCTGTAGCAAGGTTCTTTAAAGCTCCCTTAGCCTTGTCAGTAGTTGCGTAAATTCTCTTAGCTGCCTCAGCCTTACCATACTTAGCCTCAAGCTTCTTCTTCATAATTCTAAATGCGATAGCTGGCTCAGTAGTTGTACCTGACTTGGAGATAATATTTACTGAGAAATCCTTATCTCCGATTACATCCATAAGATGTGAAAGGTAAGTGCTGCTTATATTGTTACCACAGTAGTAAATCTCAGGAGTCTTACGAACCTCCTTAGTTACTGAGTTGTAGAATGAGTGTCTAAGTGCCTCGATAGCTGCTCTTGCTCCAAGATATGAGCCACCGATACCAATTACTACAAGAACATCTGAATCGCTCTTAATCTTCTCAGCTGCCTTCTTAATTCTTGCAAACTCTTCCTTATCGTAATCTACAGGAAGGTCAATCCATCCAAGGAAGTCATTACCTTCACCAGTTTTCTCAAGAAGTGTTTTCTTAGCTGCCTCTACTCTAGAAGACATTGCTGCCACATCTTCTTTAGAAGCCATAAACTCAGTGTTACTAAAATCGAATTTGATTGTCTGTGCCATGTTTTATCTCCTCGTTTTCTTTATTATTACACATCCCACATGAGGGACTTTTATTTCGCTTATCTCTCCCATAGCGAAACGCTAGGAATATTTTAACAAAATACATTTTTCATTACAAGAGTAAAGAAGAAATAATTTTTAATTGTCATATTGCTATTATTTTAGCTCGTTTAGGCTGGCAAACCTATATCCCTTAGCCTTCATATTTACTATTACTGTCTCTAATGCTTCTGCATTTGAAGATGACACATTGTGCATAAGGATTATTGCGCCATTGTGATGATATTTTTCAAAATGAGTTGTAACATAGCTAGCTCCCGGCTGGTTGTTCACATCATAATCCATATAAGCCATGCTCCAAAATATGGTTTTGTAGCCTAAGTCCTGGGTGATTTTCAGAGTTCTCTCGCTGTATTCACCCATTGGTGGTCGCAGGAAGGGATCCATAGAATACCCCGTAGCCTCTGCCATATAATCAGCGCAGCCCGTTACCTCCTCTATTATCTCCTCGTAGGACTTTTTCGGCATGGATGGATGGGTTACAGTGTGATTACCCACCTGGTGACCCTCTCTTTTCATCCGCTTTGTAAGCTCTATATTATCCCTTATGTAAGTCTGTGTTACGAAGAAGCATGCCGGCACATTTTGCTTCTTCAACACATCTAAGATTTTGCTGGTGTAATTATTCTCATAGCCACAGTCAAAAGTAAGGTAAAGCACCTTATCTTCTGCCATATCCGAAGTGGCTATATCATTATCCTTCTTGCCTATATGGTAACCACCATACTTATATATATCTATAGTTTCATCACAGCCTGTAGGCTGATGATTCTCATTTCTCACCATGTACCAGGCCAGCTTATTATTAGAATAATCATAGTAGCTGTCCTTATCTGATATTTTGCTCACTATAGGAAATGTTTTGTACCTAATATTTTCATTATCTTCCCCCATAGGCTCTGACTCACTATGCTGGCGGGAACCATCCTGTTTGCTTGCATCTCCTGCGGTGGCGTCTATCACATCCTTGTTTCCCTGATAAAAATTAGCTTTTATTATCCCTGCAGAAATACCTCCTTTTATACATAATAATGCTGTGACAAATAGTAAACCAATAATTATTTTTCTTTTCAAGAGAAGAATTCCTTTAGAAAGCTATCCAACATCTTGTCATTATCTATAGGTTTTTCCCTGGCGGAATTTTGGGACTTATTATGATCATCTTCTATGTTATGCTTAGCATCCACAGAAGCCGCCACCTCCATATCCGCCACATCCTTTTCAGCTTTCTTGCTATCAGATAACTGTCCTCTAAGATTTGCAAATTCCTTTAGATCTGAAGGGGAAAGCTGGTTCTTTGGTGGTGGCAGAGTAAGATTCTCCAGATAATCCCTAATGTTAGCTTTCAATATTTCCAATTTATTATTTATTAAAAATATATTCTCAATGGCAATTAAAAATGCACAAACAATTACTCCATTTGCCAAAAATGTAACCATTTCTGGGCTGCCTCTCCATCTGCTCTCATAATATAGAAAGCTTCCTGACATAATCATTATGGTGGATAACACAAGGACAAGTCCCGACCTCTTCCAAAATTCTAGTGGTAGTCCCGCCCATTTTAGTCGTCTTATATTTTTCTCCACAAAGGCGGCTCCATTTCCTCTATTAATTCCTAGGTTTCTTCCGTTCACATATTTTTGTCTCATTATACGTAAGCTTTTCTTCTTCGTAGTGGCCATATTCTCCGATGCCTTAATCATTGACTTCATATGGAAATTCACGCACATCTTCAGTAACAATCCCAGCAATCCTACACACCATAGAATATGCACATTTGTACCTAATCCCATTATTACGTCATACATTTTGCTTACCTCTTTTCATATTATTTGGATATGTATGTCTGGCTCATATAACCAACCTCCCTTTTGTATCTGCACAACCAGAACAAACATTATCATTTACAGACATCCTGCCTGTCGATGGGCTGATTATAGAGAAGGTTAATTTGAGAAAGCAAGCCTTTTCGCACAGCATTTTTCAGCATTTTCTCTTAAAAAATATGCCTTTAATCTCTTAAATAATTATGCTATACTAATTGGAGCTAAATTGGACTTTTTAAAATAAAATATAATGTGTACTAGAATGCTTAAAAATAGCTAAAGATAAAAGAAAGGACTTTGATTATGAATTATAAAACTAAGGGGACCTGTTCCCAATCTATTGAATTTGACATTAATGATGGTAAGGTATATAACGTTAAGTTCCTTGGTGGATGCAATGGTAACCTAAAGGGAATTGGCGCTTTGGTTGAAGGGATGGATGTGGCAGAGGTAGTTAAGCGACTTGAAGGCACTACCTGCGGATTTAAAAACACTTCATGTCCTGACCAGCTTGCAAAGGCACTTAAGGAATATATTTAATATATGGAGGATGCTATGAAAAGAATAGTATTAACCGGTGGTGGTACCGCCGGCCACGTTACACCTAATATGGCAATTATCCCTACACTTTTAGAAAAGGGGTACGATATACACTACATCGGTTCCCACGATGGTATAGAGAAAAAGCTTATAGAGGAAATGAATATTCCTTATCACCCTATAGCTACAGGTAAGCTTAGAAGATATTTTGATGTGAAGAATTTCACAGATCCATTTCGAGTAATCAAAGGTTTCTCAGAGGCTAAGTCTCTTATGAAGGAGTTAAAGCCGGACGTTGTGTTCTCAAAGGGTGGCTTTGTGGCAGTACCAGTTGTGCTTGCGGCTAAGTCCAAGAAGATTCCTGCCATAATCCACGAGTCCGATATGACCCCTGGTTTAGCTAACAAGATATGCATACCTAATGCATCTAGGATTTGTTGCAACTTCCCTGAAACCTTAGAGAAGCTTCCTGAAGGCAAAGCCGTAGTTACAGGAACTCCTATTAGAAAGGAGCTGTTTAATGGCAATGCTGCAGAGGCCATGACTTTCTGTGGATTTAAGGACGTTAGACCAACCCTTCTTATAATCGGTGGAAGTACTGGAAGCGTTAGAGTTAACGAAGCTGTGTGGAGCTGCTTAGATGAGCTCACCAAAAAATATAACATTATACATCTATGTGGCAAGGATAAGACCAATGATGCCTATAAGGATGTACCTAACTATGTTCAATACGAATACGTTAAGCAGGAGCTTAGTGGTATGCTTGCACTTGCTGACGTGGTAATCTCGAGAGCTGGAGCAAATGCTATTTGCGAGCTTCTTGCCCTTAGAAAACCAAGTGTGCTTATACCTCTGTCACTTGAGGCAAGCCGTGGAGACCAGATTCTTAACGCAAAATCCTTTGACAAGAGCGGCTATGCAAAGCTTCTTATGGAGGAGGATGTAACTAAGGAATCCCTACTTGAAGCAGTTAACTACGTATATGATAACAGAGATAATTATATAAAGGCTATGGAGCTTAGCGCTAAAACAGATTCCATTACTATGATAGTGGATATGATTGAGGAGCTTGCGCGTTAGGATGAGACGTGCACATATAAAGAGAAACAGCTGGTAGTGAATTTGTTCACATTACCAGCTGTTTTTCTTTATATGTATACGACGAACGTCGCGACACCGAGCAACTTGTTGCGAGGCTGTCAGCACGTTTCATCTATAAGCTTACCAGTATAATACCAATGTTTTTTGATTTTCTTGCAATACGCAAATTTGACATATGGCATTTTTATTCTAAATGGTCTTATATTGTCCACGGAATAAATCAGTGTCTCATCATCGTTATTATTACTGAATATTACATTATATTTGTAAACATTTATTACATCCCATTTTTTATGTATTTCTTTATAGCTGTCAATTACCTTTTGGCAGGAGTATAATTTCTGTTCTTTAAGGGATATCACATGTTTATGTTCAGCAAAACATTGTATTTTCTCGTCTTCTATTATGTATTTCACATATTTGCTTTTTTGTTTTCGATAATCCTTATATATGGATTGGGCTATAGCTACATAGCTGGTGTTGTATTGTTTTATTATGTTTCTTATATGTTCTGGTGCTGATTTGTCATATTTTCTCTTTAGAAGCATGCACATTACTATAAACGCTACCACTAGAAGTACTTTATACGGCCATTCAAAGATGCTTACATATATAGCAAAAAACAGATACTCATAATAATAGTGATCATCCACCATATAATACCAATTGTCATTAATTCTATAGCATCGAATTTTATCATGTCTTTTATTCGGTGCATTAATATATCTTGGTCGTGTTCCATCAACAGAATAGACTAAGGACTCATACCTCGCTTCATTAAATAATGTCACATATCCTTCGTATACATAAGCACCATCCCATGGTCTTTCAGCTATATGGTAGGTTTTCTCAATTATATAACCATACCTGCTTTCTTCTTCACTAAGTATTATCTCATACTCAGGAGTAGTTTCTCGTTTTACATTTCCATCTGTCAAAGAAGAATATATTACTACATCCTCTTTATTCTTCATATAATCTTCATAATATACTTCTGCAATGGTGGTATATGCCTTATTATTATCAGCTACAATTTTCTTTATGTAATCTGGAGCACTAGGAACATAATACCATTCCACTAGCAAATATATAATTATAACTATTAATATGCCTTTTAATCGTCTCACTCGATACTCCCCTTTATTCTTCCTTCAAAAATCACAACTTCTTCACC
>SVEI01000017.1 GCA_015057445.1 Lachnospiraceae bacterium
TGATATACACAAATTTATAGTTATAGCAGAGCTTGTGACCAGTATTCTTATCACGGGTAGAGAAAAATCAGATGTGGACAAGCTTTTCACTAAGGAGAATAAGAAGCTTATGAAGACTCACCAGGCGCAGCCTTCAACTCACAGAGTTTGGTATGTGTATGAGCTACTTTACAATGGAGATAAGGAAAAGGCTGATAAGCATAGGAAGGATTTTGATAAGCTTGCTAAGAATTATCCTTATAAGACAGACTTGGAAAATGATATAGAGCTTATGGAATGTGCGCTTAAAATGTATGAGGTTTCTGTTGCGTAAGATTTAAAAAACATATAGAATAGGAGAGAGAAAATGAGAGAATACAAAGTGGTTTATTTAAACAAGGGATTAAAATTTTCAAGGGAAAAGGATTTAGCGGAGACACAGGAAACAATTAATGAATGTGCAGCAGAGGGTTGGATATTGCAACAGGTGGTATCACCTAATGACCTTGGCGGAGCTATGGTAGGAATTTTTTATAAGGAAAACTAAAAAACTATTAGATGAGTTAACGCAACAGTAATTTAAATAGAAACCAATCAGAGTTGATGTAAACGAAAAGGAAGTTTGTGAGATGACCTATCGTTTGCATCAATTTTGGTGTTTATTTTATAAATTTCAACATAAAGATTGAAGGGAGACGATGGCTTGCCATTAAAAAATCATTTAAAGGAATATAGAGCTAGGCTAGGTGTTAATCAGCAGGAGATGGGAGCTTTGGTTGATACATCTAGACAGACAATAAGTCAGATAGAAAGAGGAGATTATTCTCCCTCTGTCACCTTGGCACTTAAGATAGCTAAGGTGTGTGACGCAAGAGTAGAGGATATATTTCAGTACGAGGAGGAGTAGGATAAATGAGTGAGAATATGCAAGATAAGGTAAATGAAGCAAAAGAGAAGAAGTTGGCTAAGCGTAAGAAAGAGGATAAGAAGAAGTTGATAATTCTTCTTGTAGTAACAGCTTTATGTTCAGTGTTAGGCTATTTTGCGGGGGCGATAATTGGTAAGCTTCAAAAGGCGGGTTACGGTTTGCCTGAATTTACGGAAGAAGTTATAGGAAAAATGTCCTTGATTATGCCTGTAGTATTTCTTTTATTAAATGTTATTCTTGCCATAGTTGGATATGCTTGTATCAGAAAAAGTAAGAAGGAATTTGAGCTTTGGGATGGTGAAGACGAGGATGTAGCAGAGAAGATGGAGAGTAGAGTAGCTTTCCCACTTTATATGTCCAGCTTGGTATTAATTATTAATATGTTTCTATTTTCCGTATGTGCAAATTTAGATATTAATTCAGAGCTTTCAGATAAGTGGGAGGATATATTAGGTATTGTACTCTTCAGCGTTTTCATATTATCCTATGTTGTTGTGGTTGTTGTACAGAAAAAAGCAATTGACTTTACTAAGGATATGAATCCTGAGAAGGAAGGCAGCATATTCGATGCAAAGTTTGTGAAAAAGTGGGAAAATAGCTGTGATGAGGCTCAGAAGCTACATATATACAAGGCTGGATATTCTAGCTATAAGGTTACAAGCAATGTTTGTATGATACTTTGGATAGTATGTCTAATAGCAGATTTATTTGGAAATGTGGGATTACTTCCTATGACTATGGTGTTTGTGATTTGGTTTGCTTCAACTATTGGGTACATAGTTGGTGGTGTTAAAGCTGAGAAGGAAAAAAATATAGGAGAATAGAAAGTTTCTTAGGTGTTATATGATATGAGTCCTACAGTGGACATAGAGTGCTATGTTTGCTGTAGGGCTCATATTACGTTAAAATACTGTGAAAAATTTTGGGAATGCAAATTATTTAATGATTTATTAACAAACTTGTGTTATATTTCGAATTGTGGGTATGAGCTTTGCGGGTAATTATATACACATTTTTAATATGTATAGATTTAAGCAAATTTTGCTTTGATGATTACCATATTATTTTTGATATAAATTCAGGAGGAAACCATGAGTAGCGGTTACGTTAATTTTAGAGATGTATGTAAGACATATAAAAGTGGAGATGTAAAGGTTGAAGCTCTTAAGAATGCCAGCTTTTGGATAGGAAAGGGCGAGATTTGCGTTATAGTAGGACAGTCAGGTGCAGGTAAGACCACTTTGCTTAATATATTAGGTGGGATGGATAAGCTTACCTCGGGAGATGTATTTCTTGATGGAACAAATGTATCCAAGTTTAATAAGCGCCAGTTGGCCACTTATAGAAGACAAGATATCGGCTTCGTATTCCAGTTTTACAACCTGATTCCAAACCTTACAGCTATAGAAAATATTGAGATTGCTTCCATGCTTTCTAAAAATCCTATGGATCCTGAAGAGGTACTTGAGTTAGTGGGTCTTAAGGAGAGAAGAAACAATTTCCCTGCCCAGCTATCAGGTGGAGAGCAGCAGAGAGTTTCAATAGCAAGAGCATTGGCGAAAAATCCTAAGCTTCTTCTCTGCGATGAGCCAACAGGAGCCCTTGACTATGAGACAGGAAAGCAGATTTTGAAGCTACTACAAGATTGTAGTAGAAAGAATGGGATGACAGTTGTAATTATCACTCACAATTCTGCATTAACTGCTATGGCAGACAGAGTTATCAAGGTGAAAAACGGTAGCATTTCTTCGGTTAAGGTTAATGATAAGGTTACACCTATTGAGGAAATAGAGTGGTAGAATAAATTGCTCGGTTTTGGCAGATGGAAGAATTTGAATGATAAAATAAACTGCGCGATTTTGGCGAATAGAAGAAATTAAATGGAAGAATAAAATGTGTGATGTTGCCAGATATAAGAAATTGAACAGTGATTAGGTGAGCAAGATGAACAAAGCGTATTTAAAAAATATATTAAGAACAATTGGAAAAAGTAAGGGAAGATACTTTGCAATTATGGCAATTATTGCTCTTGGTGTAGGTTTTTTCTCTGGAATTAAGGTGACTAAACCTGCTATGATTGCCAGTGTAAATGGATATTATCAGGATCATAATTTCTATGATTATAGGCTTCTTTCTACCTATGGTTTTACTGATGAAGAGGTGGAAAAAATGCAGGAATATCCTGAGGTGGTTACTGCGGAAGGGGCATATTCTACAGACTTTTTATTCCTTTCAGCTGATGATAAGGAGGCAGCTCTTAAAGCCATGTCTCTGCCATCAGATATTAATACGGTAGAGCTAAAGGCTGGAAGGCTTCCGCAGGCTGATAACGAGTGTGTGTTAGATGCATCTAAAATAGACACTACCAGTTTTTCGGATGAACTTATAGGCACAACCATAGTTATTGCGGATAGTAATTCTGATACCATAAAGGATAGCTTTAAATATGAGGAATATACAATTGTAGGACTAGTTTATTCTCCGCTATATATTAGCTTTGAGCGAGGGACTACCTCCCTTGGCAATGGTAAGCTGGAAGGATTTATGTACATTCCAAAGTCAGGCTTTGACCTTGAATATTACACAGAAATGTATGCTAAGTGTCAGATGGATTATGATATCTATGAGGAAGACTACGAAGAATTAATAGAGAACTTAACACCTGATATAGAAGCGGAGCTTTTAAGTAATGCTACAGAACGATACAATGATTTGCTAGCTGATATAGAAGCAGAATATAATGAAGCGGTTGTTACCATTGAAAATGAAGTAACTGCCCAAGTAGAAGAAGAGTTTTACAACAGTCTTTATGCAAATGGTCTTAACGATGAAATGATTGACTATATGTTAACTGAAGGAACCTTAGAATATCCACAGGATGTCATAGATGAGACCATAGAAGAATTGGTTAGTGAGATAGAATTGCCAGAGCTAGAGGAACCAGAGGTATTTGTTCTAGATAGAACAACCAACACCGGATATGTGTGCTATGACAATGATACTAACATTGTAGATGGTTTGGCAAAGGTATTTCCAGTGTTCTTCTTCCTTATAGCAGCACTTGTGTGCTCTACAACTATGACCAGAATGATAGATGATGAGAGAGGTCAGATAGGTACATTAAGAGCGGTGGGGTATACTAACGCAGCAATTATATGGAAATATATGGTGTACTCAGGTAGTGCAGCTATAATTGGATGCTTAGCAGGCTTCTTTGGGGGAAGCTATATTTTCCCGTATGTAATAGGTGAGGCATACAAAATGCTTTACGATTTTGGTAGAAGTGTGGAGTTTTATTTTGATCCTGTGCTTCTTATCATAACAATAATAGTATCCCTTATTTGTTCTGTAGGAACAACCTATCTAGCGTGTAGAAATGAGCTTCGTTGTATGCCGGCAGAGCTCATTAGACCTAAGGCTCCGGCAGCAGGTAAGAGAATTCTTATGGAGAGAATTACTCCTATATGGAAGCGTATGAAATTCCTACACAAGATAACCACCAGAAATGTTTTTCGTTTTAAGAAGAGAATGATTATGATGGTTATGGGTATAGCTGGATGTACAGCCCTAGTTATGGCGGGCTTTGGTATCAAGGATTCTGTGTCTAACATTGCTGAATTTCAGTATGACGAGATAGAGGTCTACGATATGGAAGTGACCTTTAATGAGGGAATAACTGATGAGACAGTGTTAGAGGTTGAGGAAGTTTTAGGTGATGATGTATCTGTTATGAGTCCATTGCTTAAAACTACTGTAGAATATCATTCTGGAGATACGGTGAAAACTGTTTATATCTGTGGTGCAAATAAGACAGATATGGAGTCTGTTATGAATTATAAGCTTGTAAGTGGTGACACGAAGTTTCCCGGCTACGGACAGATTATGCTTAGTGATGGTATAGCAGATGCTGCAGGAGTTAAGGCAGGAGATACAATTACTCTTTCTAATGGTGACGGAAAAAATGTAACACTTGAGGTGTCAGCGGTTTACACTAACTATGTATGGCATTATGGATATGTTACACCTGATACCTATGCAGACTTCTTTGGAGAGGAATACAATGCTAATACTATTTACATTAATGTGACAGAGGATGCTGATTCCTACGAGCTGGGTGCTGAGCTTTCAGAGCTTGATTCGGTATTAAATGTTACTGTAGTGGAAGAGGTTAAGAATATGATATCTAACACTATGAAGATGCTTGATATGGTGGTATGGCTTGTTATAGGTTGTGCTGGAGCACTTGCATTTATAGTGTTGTTCAATCTTAGCAATATTAACATTACAGAACGTGTAAGAGAAATAGCAACCATAAAGGTCTTAGGCTTCTACCAGAGAGAAACAGGAGCCTATGTATTTAGAGAAAATCTTGTGCTTACATTTATGGGAATTATAGTTGGTATTCCTTTGGGAGTACTCTTAAATGGATTTATTATATCCCAGATTAAGGTGGATATGTTTATAATTAAAGAGACCCTGTTCCCTATAAGCTATGTGCTTACAGTGGTGCTTGTTTTCATCTTCCTTAAGCTTACAGACTGGGTTATGAGAGGTAAGATAGAGGGCATAGATATGGCGGAGTCCCTTAAGTCTATAGAATAACTTTTTGGATGTGATTTGTCCGAATTAGAATTGCTTCTGTATAAAATAATAAAAATGAATTAAAAATAATGTAATTATATTGACAGAACATTAAAAATAATGTATGTTAGCTATTAAGCATTACGTAATGATTTTTAATTTATTATACATGACGATCGAATAAACAGAAGACATGAAAGGAAGTTGATATTATGACAGACAGAGAAGTTTTAGACTTAGTGCTTGATAAGGTAACAGGCTTGGATGGTAAGGTAACAAGTTTGGAAAGTAAGGTAACCAATTTGGAAAATGATGTGGCGACTATTAAAGAAGATGTCAGAGAAATCAAAGGTCAGATAGTGGAATTAAGAGATGCAGATAGAATGATTTTAAGCGAAGTGGAGAGAGTGCATGAAATTTTAGACATTCACAAAGAAGATAAAACGGTTCATATTGCATAATTAACGAAATAATCTAAAATCAAAGGATTTTAGAGATTGCATATATTAATACTCATGGAGGATTTCATATGTTTGCATATAAGATAGACGTACTAGATGAATTGAAGAAAAAAGGATACACCACATCCAAGATGCGTAATGAAAAGCTTCTCGGAGAGAATGCTATACAGTCTCTTAGAAGGAATGAGGTTGTGGGTATAATAGCGTTAGAGAAGATTTGTGGACTATTAGAGATGCAACCAGGAGATATAATTTGCTATGAAAATGAGCAAGTAAGAGTTTTTGATATAGATAGGGGAAGAAATTATGGAAAACATGACAGCAAAAGCAGTGTGGAATCTAAAGAATTGGCTAAAGGAACAGGGCTTTGATGATGACAAATTTGTTGATAAAGGGTGTAAAGGCTTTTATTAGAGCCTTACACCTTTTTTCTTGAATTCGTGCAGATATAGGAGTATAATATTTTTGTTCGCATTAAAACGAAATGGATATATTAGCAATATATAATTAAGACAAAATTGGAGGACATAAAAATGGCATTGCATATGATCAAAAAGGTACCAGGACCACAGGAGATTAGAGAGGCATTTCCTATGGATAAGGAGCTACTTGATATAAAAGCAGCAAGAGATGCAGAAATTAAGAAGATATTTACAGGAGAGTCAGATAAGTTTATAGCTATTATCGGCCCTTGTTCAGCTGACTATGAGGAATCAGTTCTTGATTATCTTAACAGACTTGCTAAGGTACAGGAGAAGGTTGATGAGAAGATTTTAATTATTCCAAGAATTTATACTAATAAGCCAAGAACTAACGGTTCAGGCTATAAGGGAATGCTTCACCAGCCAAATCCAGAGGATAAGCCAGACTTCATCGAGGGTGTTAAGGCTATTAGAAAGATGCATATTAAGGCTATTAAGGAGACGCACCTTACAGCTGCAGATGAGATGCTTTACACAGATAACTGGCCATACCTTGAGGATATTCTCTCATACGTTGCAATTGGTGCAAGAAGTGTGGAGAATCAGGCTCACAGACTTACAGCCAGTGGTATGGATGTGCCGGTTGGTATGAAGAATCCTACAAGTGGAGATTACACAGTTATGCTTAATTCATGTGTTGCTGCACAGGCAAAGCACACTTTTCTTTTCTCCGGTTATGAGACAAAGACAGATGGTAACCCACTTGCACACTGTATACTTAGAGGTTCACTTAATAAGAGTGGACAGTCAATCGCTAATTACCACTATGAGGATTTAAAGCTTCTTGTGGATATGTACCAGAAGTTCAACCTTGTAAATCCAGCTTGTATCGTTGATGCTAACCACAACAATTCAGGCAAGAAATGGGATGAGCAGCCACGTATAGTTAATGAGATTCTTCACTGCAGAAGACATTCTAATGATGTAAAGAACTTAGTTAAGGGTGTTATGGTAGAAAGCTACATCGAGGATGGTAATCAGCCTATCGGTGGTGGATGCTATGGTAAGTCAATCACTGATCCATGTCTTGGTTGGGATAAGACAGAGATGCTTCTTCTTGAGATGGCTGAGCAGTTGTAATCTATACAAAATGTAGGTTTTGCACAGTGAGTCAAATTATTGTTGTCGTATAATAATGTAGGTCTAATTGTGCTAATGATATTGGGTGTAAATGAGAAGTAGATAAGGTGGTTTGGAGGAAACGAATGAACATATTTAGTATTCTGGTGCCTAAGCAGATGCTTACATATTTGAATGCAAATGATGCGGTTGATAAGGCAGTTGAATTTGTACTTGAGAGTGGTTATACAGCCGTACCAGTTATTGATGATGAGGGTAAATATGTAGCCATTGCAAGTGAAGGGGATTTTCTTAGACGAGTTATGGATGGTGGTAGAGAAAATCTGGCAAATTACAAGGTTAAGGATATAGTAAAACTAGACCCAGAAGGTGCGGTTTTAAATACTGCCAGTGAGGAAGAAATATATGAGAAGATTCTTGATAGAAATTTCCTTGCAGTAACTGATGACAGAGGTTGCTTCGTAGGAATAATTACAAGAAAGACAGTAATCATGAAGCTACATAAAGACTAGATGTAAAGATAAGCCATGTGGAACTTGGGGGATCAAAATCCTTAGGAAAGCATGGCTTTAAAATTAATATAAGGAGTAATATGAGCAAATATAAATACATTTTATTTGATTTAGACGGAACAATTACAGAACCATATTTAGGTATATCCAATGGAATAAAATATGCTTTGAATAAGTTTGGAATTAAAATGGATGATAAGGAAACCCTTCGCAAATTTATTGGACCCCCACTTAGAGATTCATTTAGAGATTTTTGTGGATTCTCTGAAGAGCAAGCGGAGGAGGCTACGGCCTACTATAGAGAGTACTATGGTGTAAATGGGTTAGAGGAGAATGAAATTATGCCCGGTATGGATGATGCCTTAAGGCTACTTTATGATAAGGGATATAAGCTTTATCTTGCAACCTCTAAGCCTGAGAAATATGCTAAGATAATATTAGATAATTTAGGCTTGTTAGAATACTTTGATATAGCCGCTGGAGCAAGCTTTGATGGTACTAGAGATAAGAAGGAGCTGGTTATAGAATATTTGCTGGGACAAATTAAGGAAAAGTATGATGATTTTACTATAGAACAAGCTATTATGGTGGGAGACAGACATTTTGATATCCATGGAGCGAAATATTTTGATATGGATAGTATAGGAGTTACCTTTGGCTATGGTGATTACAAAGAATTAAATAATGCAGGCGCAACTTATGTAGTTGATGAGGCTATGGGTATTGTAGATGTGGTTGAAATAACCTTATAATTATTTGGCTTTTAAAAAATATATGTATATATCACAAAAGTATATGTAATAAGGTGGAAATATGGAGTTTGAAGTAGGACAGGTTATAAAATTAAAAAAAGGTCATCCTTGTGGTGGCAACAGCTGGGAGATTCTTCGTGTAGGTATGGATTTTAAATTGAAATGCACTAACTGTGGACATATGATTATGGTTGCCCGTAAGCTTGTGGAGAAGAATTTCAGGGAATTATTGTAAAAATGCACAAAAAGGTATAGTGCTTTTTTTATTAAACTAACGAAAAATATTTTTCTGCTTGAAACTGCTTACAAAATGCAAAGAATTTTGATAGTATATTATATAGTGAGAGATTCGGTTGAAAATAAGATTGAAATCATTTGGACGCACTTGTTGAAGAATGGTTTTAATTTTTTTTCAAAAGTTTTTATCCAACAATAACTTAGGAGGGAGAAGATGTTTGACGTAGGTGAATACATAGTATATGGCCAGAACGGTATATGTAGGATAGAAGACATTACCCATCCTGATATTTCCGGTTATGACGATAATAGATTGTATTATGTTCTGGTTCCGGAAAGGTCTAGAGAGAGTAGATTGTTTTGTCCTACAGATAACACAAAGGTCGTTCTAAGGAAAATCGTGACTGCCGAGGAAGCTATGGATGCTATCGATGAGGCAGAGAATATGGAGCCACTGAAGGTGGTAAATGACCGTATGAGAGATGAGTGCTATAAGAATGTGATGAAAAGCTGCGAGCTAAAGCAGTGGCTTCAGATCATTAAGACCCTTCTGATCAGGAAGAAGGAGAGAGAGGCAGCAGGTAAGAAGATTACTGCCACAGATGAAAGATATTTGAATGCAGCACAAGAGGTTCTTTTTACGGAGGTAGCTATTGCTACAGGCAAGAACAAGGACGAGGTCAAGAATCTTGTTCTAAGTGCGGTAAGTGCTTAATATGAATACTTGTTTTCGGTGATTGATAAGAAGAAAGAAAAAGTCACAGATGTGGTTAAAAAACATGTCTGTGGCTTTTTCTTGTTGGAAAAATTTAGCTTAAGTAGTATAATTGATATGGATCAATATGCATTAATAATATATACAAGGAGGATGGTTATGCTAGAACAATCTTATTATGATAAGGCTGACGAGATAATAGGACAGTATGGTACAGAGAGTCGATGGCTTATTCCTATTATTCAGGATGTTCAGGCAGAGTACAGATATTTGCCACCAGAACTGCTTAGCTATATAGTTACTAAGCTTAATATCACGGAGGCAAAGGCTTACAGTGTTGCTACTTTTTATGAGAATTTTTCTTTTGAGCAAAAAGGTAAGTATGTGATAAAGGTATGCGATGGAACAGCATGTCATGTTAGAAAATCAACAGGTATTTTGGAAAGATTATATAAGGAATTAGGACTTGAAAAAGGCAAGCACACCACAGATGATATGATGTTTACCGTAGAGACAGTATCATGTCTTGGAGCATGTGGTCTTGCACCCGTTCTCACTGTCAATGACGAGGTACATGCAGCTATGACACCTGATAAGGTGACAGAGCTAATCAAAGAATTGAGAGGTGAGGGCTAATGAGATTAAATAATAGAGAAGATTTGATTCGCGCTCGTAAAGAGGCAAAGGCTGCTATGGAACAGGAGAAGTTTAGAATTCTCATCTGCGCTGGTACAGGCTGTTTGGCTGGCGGCTCAGCTAAGATATATGAAAAGTTAAAGGCTCTTGTTGATGGTAATCCAAATGTTGAAGTGGAATTTGGTGCTGGTGTAGCACATGGACCTAATGGTGAGTGTCCTAGTGCACAGATAGCTGCTTCTGTGACTGAGGATAAGACAAGCGCAGCAGGTGGAGTTAAAAAGAGTGGTTGTCATGGATTCTGTGAGATGGGACCACTTGTTAGAATTGAGCCTTACAACTTCCTTTATACAAAGGTTAAGGAAGAGGATTGTGAAGAAATATATGAGAAAACCATCTTAAATGGAGAGCCAGTAGAGAGACTGCTTTATGAGATGGATGGTGTAAAGTACAAGACTCAGGAGGAGATTCCTTTTTATGCAAAGCAGACCAGACTTGTACTTAAAAACTGTGGACATATAGATGCAGAGCATATTAATGAGTACCTTGCAGTAGGTGGATATGAAGCCCTAGAGAAGGCACTTTTTGATATGACTCAGGATGAAATTATTAATGAAATTTATGACTCAGAGCTTCGTGGTCGTGGAGGCGGTGGTTTCCAGACTGGATATAAGTGGAAGCAGGTAGCACGTCAGGCAGAGAAGATCCGTTACGTGGTATGTAATGGTGATGAGGGAGACCCAGGTGCATTTATGGACCGTTCTGTTATGGAGGGTGACCCACATAAGATGATAGAGGGTATGATAATTGCCGGATATGCAGTTGGAGCTCAGGAGGGATATATCTACGTTAGAGCAGAGTATCCACTGGCAATTAGCAGACTTAAGATAGCAATAGCTCAGGCTGAAGAGGCAGGTCTGCTTGGGGATAACATTTTAGGTTCAGGCTACAGCTTTAAGCTTCACATAAACCGTGGTGCAGGTGCCTTCGTATGTGGTGAGGGTTCAGCTCTTACAGCATCTATCGAGGGTGAACGAGGAATGCCTAGAACTAAACCACCTAGAACAGTTGAACAGGGACTTTTTGGTAAGCCAACAGTTCTTAACAATGTTGAGACTTATGCCAATGTCCCTATGATTATAGAAAATGGTGCCCAGTGGTACAAGGGTATCGGTACTGAGAAGAGTCCTGGAACCAAGGCATTTGCGGTAACAGGAAGTATCAATAATACAGGACTTATAGAGGTGCCTATGGGTACAACTCTTAGAGAGATTGTATATGAGATTGGTGGTGGAATTAAGAATGGTAAGGAGTTTAAGGCAGTACAGATAGGTGGACCATCAGGCGGTTGTCTTATCGGTACAGACCTTGATTTACCACTTGATTTCGACTCACTTAAGAAGCGAGGAGCTATGATTGGTTCAGGCGGTCTTGTTATTATGGACGAGGATACCTGTATGGTAGAGGTCGCAAGATTCTTTATGAACTTTACTCAGAATGAATCCTGCGGAAAATGTATCCCTTGTCGTGAAGGTACCAAGCGTATGCTTGAAATATTAGAGGATATAGTTGCAGGAAGAGGTACTATGGAGCAGCTTGATATGCTGGAGGAGCTTGGTATTGCAATTACTGATACAGCACTTTGTGGTCTGGGCAAGAGTGCAGCACTTCCTGTTCTCAGTACTCTTAGAACCTTTAGAGATGAGTACGAGGAGCACGTATTAGAGAAAAAATGTCGCACAGGCAACTGCCAGGCACTTAGAACCTACAAGATAGACCATGACAAGTGTAAGGGCTGTTCTAAGTGTGCTAGAAACTGTCCTGTAGGAGCCATAACCGGACAGATTAAGAGTCCGTATACTATTGACCCTAGCAAGTGTATTAAGTGTGGCGCTTGTGAGAGCGATTGTCCATTTGGGGCAATAGAAATAGTGTAGGGAGGTGCTTAAGTAATGGATTATATGACTATAGACGGAAGATGTGTGCCTATAGAGGGTGAGAAGAATATTCTTGCAGTTATTCGTAAGGCTGGCATCGATTTACCAACATTTTGTTACCATTCAGAGCTTTCTGTATACGGCGCATGTCGTATGTGTGTTGTTGAAGATGACAGAGGAAGAATCTTTGCTTCATGTTCAGAGCAGCCACGTGCTGGAATGGTAATTAAGACAAATTCAACTAAGATTAGAAAGTATAGAAAGCTTATTATAGAGCTTCTTCTTGCGTCACATTGTAGAGACTGTACAGTGTGTACCAGAAATGGAAACTGCGAGCTTCAGAACATTGCATTTAAGGTGGGAATTCATTCAGTAAGATTCCCTAACAACAGAGAGCAGGTACCGATAGATATCAGTTCTCCATCCATAGTAAGAGATCCTAACAAATGTATTCTCTGCGGTGACTGTGTAAGAACCTGTGATGAGATTCAGGCAGTTGGTGCCATAGATTTTGCTCACAGAGGTTCTAAGATGGAGGTAACTCCAGCATTTGGCAAGGAGCTTGCTGAAACCGATTGTGTAGGCTGTGGACAGTGTGTAGTTGCCTGTCCTACAGGTGCAATATCAGTTCGTACAAATGTTACTGATGTATGGCAGGCTATTGAGGACCCTAATATAAGAGTGGTGGCTCAGATAGCACCTGCAGTTAGACTTGCAGTGGGTGATAAGTTTGGCTTCCCTAAGGGAACAAACACTATGGGTAAGCTTGTTGCAGCTCTTAGAGTAATGGGCTTTGATAAGGTATATGATACAAACTTTGCAGCAGACCTTACAGTTGTGGAGGAGTCAAAGGAGTTTGCGGAAAGATTGGAGAGGAATGAGAATCTTCCATTATTTACTTCCTGCTGTCCAGGTTGGGTTAAGTTCTGTGAGACTAAGTATCCTGAATTTGCAGGCAATATTTCCACATGTCGTTCTCCGCAGGGAATGTTCTCGGCAGTAGTAAAGGAGTACTTTGCTAAGCAGGATGCTGAGGATGGCAAGAAGACATTTGTGGTTTCAATTATGCCTTGTACAGCTAAGAAGGGTGAGATAGAAAGACCAGATAACTTTACAGATGGCAGACAGGATACCGATAAGGTACTTACTACAGTAGAGATAATCAGAATGATTCGTCAGGCGGGTATTAAGTTTGACGAGATAGAAAGTGAGGCACCAGATATGCCATTTGGTATAGCATCAGGTGCAGCCTCAATCTTCGGTGTAACAGGTGGTGTTACTGAAGCAGTACTTAGACATGTATCTGCCCAAAAGGGACATCAGGTCATATCACAGCTTAGCTTCTCAGGTGTACGTGGTGACGAGGGTATCAAGGAAACTAGCGTTATGCTTGGTGATAGAGAAGTAAAGATTGCAGTGGTAAATGGTCTTGGCAATGCTGACAAGCTTCTTAAGGCCATAAAGGCCGGCGAGGCACACTACGACTTCGTAGAGGTAATGGCTTGTAGACGAGGCTGTATCGCAGGTGGTGGTCAGCCACTTCCTATAGGACCAAGAACTAGAGCTTCACGTGCCGAGGGAATATATGCGGTGGATAGAGAGTCACTTATTAGATTTACTGAAGATAATCCACTTCTTAATCAGACTTATCAGGATGTGATTGCTGGTAAGGAGCATAAGTTGCTTCATAGAAGTGGGCATTAAAATAGTAGTATACATATAAAGAGGGCGTTGGAATATACTTTAATCCGGCCGCGACAGGGTAATGCGCAGCTGACCGTTTTAAGTGTCAGCGAAGCATTATCCCTAGGCAGGCCGGCCAAGGAAGTATATTTTTACGCCCTCTATGTATGTATATATTATATTAAGTACCACACTATTGAAAGTACTGTGCTTGTAAGTCCGATTAAAGCCTCGTAAGGTATAAGCTTCATACGGTCGCTTATGCTCATCTTTACAGCGCCACCTGTTGCATGGAAGAAGGAACCGTGTGGAAGTGAGTCAACTACAGTTGCACCTGCGTGAACCATAGCAGCTGCTGATAATGCAGGTACGCCTTGGGCTATAAGTGTTCCACCAAAGGTCTGTGATGCAATTGTAGTTCCTGCTGTAGTAGAAGCAGAAGCCGCAGCCATAAGTATACCTGATAAAGGAGCAAGCACGAATGCTGGAAGGTTCATTGCATCAATAAGATTGATTACATCATACTGAAGAGCAGAAGCCTTAATGATGCCTGCGATTGTACCTGTACCGATTAAGAGGATTGAAACTCCGATTACCTTGCTAAGTCCAAACTCAGTAATTTGAATAGTGTTCTTCAGGTTTCCTGTTACTAATACACACACTAAACCACCTACAGGAAGTGCGATTAATGGGTCAATGCTGATGTCACATATTGGACGAAGTGCAAGTAAGATAATAACAACAAGTGGTCCTGCGAAAGCTGCCCAGAAGTTTGGAAGCTTTTCTTTGTCTCTTGATTCTTCCTCTGGAATTACATCCTTGCCCTTCTTTGAAAGCAATGTAGCAAGTAATACAGTTACTATAAGAGCGCCAATTGCTGGAAGTGCATTTTCCATCATAAGAGCTGTTAAATCCACCTGAAATGCCTCTGATGCTGCAATGGTATTTGGGTTAGGAGAGAGGATGTTTCCAGCCTTACCACCACCAATCATAGCGAGAAGAATGCTGCTGTTAGTAAGTCCAACCTTTCTTCCAATAGCGATTGCAATAGGAGCTACAGTTATAACAGAGATATCTACAAAAACTCCAACAGCACAAATTACCATAGTTGCGATGCTGATAGCGAAAAGAGCACGCTTCTCACCAAGCTTAGATACGATGGTTTCAGCAATTTTTTCTGCTGAGCCTGTTTTAATAAGTGCACCAGCCAGAATACCTGAAGTCATAATTCTAAGAACTGAAGACATCATGCTTGATGCTCCGCTTACCATAGTGCTAACTGTTGTCTCAAGTCCGCCACCACCGATAAGACCACCGATGAGAGCTCCTAATATTAAGCTGTATGCTGGAGAAACCTTTTTAATAATAAGTACAATTGCGATTACTAATCCTACGATTGCACCTAATGTTGTAAATTCGTACATAATTAAACTCCTTTCACATTAATTAATCTAAATACCTGTTCTACAGTTGTTTCCATATTATCTCTTGCCACAGCAGGAGTCATAGCCTCCTGTAATGTTTGAATTCTTCTAAGTATTGGGAAGAATGCGTCTATACCGTGCTCGTTACAAGCAGTTGCATCTGGTGTTACTGCACCTGCGAAGGCAAGAACAGTTTTATCATATTTCTTTGCAATATTTGCTACACCTATAGGAGCCTTGCCAAATACTGTCTGTCCGTCTAGTCTGCCTTCTCCTGTAACTACTATATCAGCATCATTAACATAGCTTTCCAGCTTTGTTTCTTCTAAGATAATCTTAATTCCTGACTCTAACACTGCATTTGTGTAGGCTAAGAATGCGAAGCCTAAACCGCCTGCAGCTCCTGTTCCTGGGTGTTTAGCATTTGCTTTACCAAACTTTTCAGAGGTAAGCTTAGCATAGTAAGCAAGCCACTTGTCCATCTGGATAATCATAGCTCCGTCAGCCCCCTTCTGTGGTCCGAATACAGCGCTACATCCAAGCTCTCCACACAGTGGATTTGTTACATCACAAGCTACTCTGAATGAACATTCCTTAAGCTCTGGAATCACATTGTCATCTGTAATTGTCTCAATTTCCTTAAGTCCCTTTGCACCAAATGGAACCTGGTTTCCGTCCTTATCCAGCATTCCATAGCCAAGTGCCTGAAGCATTCCGATTCCACCGTCGTTGGTTGCACTTCCACCTATTCCTACGATAAAGTGGCGACAGCCCTTGGCGATGGCATCCTTTATTACTTCACCGACACCATAGGTTGTTGTGTGAAGAGGATTTCTATCTGCGTCTGGAACTAATGTAATTCCGGCAGCACCTGACATTTCAACAATTGCTGTCTTGCTTTCTTCTAAGATTCCGTATACACAGTCCACCTTTTCTCCTAAAGGTCCTGTAACTTTAACAGTTTCTAACTTTCCACCCATTCCAAGTGCAAGCGCTTCTACAGTGCCTTCTCCGCCATCAGCCAGGGGTCTTACGCAAACCTCAGCATCTGGAATTGCTTTTAATATACCGTTTTTGATTGCATCTCCTGCTTCGAGAGAAGATAGGCTTCCCTTTAATGAGTCAATTGCTACTACTACTTTCATTATTTACTACCTCCTTTTTGTGTTTGTTGCTCCGATTTCTTTTGTTGAGATAATGATAACATATAAAAAGTTCAAATAATATGTTACATAAAACGAAAGTGTATTGAAAAATATGTAAATATTTGTTATATATAACATAAATGGATGTTTTTGGAGGCAATCATGGCATTATCTATTAAACAAAGTGTAGCACAGCAGATTGTGGAAGCTGTTAAGGATGTTGCAGGGCATGATATCAATTTTATAGATGTTAAAGGAATTATATTTGCCAGTACAGACAAAAAAAGAATTGGAGACTATCACGAAATCGGTCACCAGGTAATAAAAACAGGTGAGACAATCGAGGTAGACAGTAATGAAGGATTTTTTGGTACTAAAAAGGGTGTAAATGTACCTTTTATATACAAAGGGGATATCTGCGCAGTAATAGGTATTAGTGGAGATCCAGAAGAAGTAAGAAAATATGTCTACCTTGCTCAGAAAATTACAGCACTAATTTTAAGAGAGCATGAGCTAGACCAGAAGGAACATGACAAAAAAACTCAGTTAAATCATATCATGCGTTCCATAATTAATCACGATTACATCAATTTGGATTATCTTAAGGAATTCTTGAAGAACTATCAGACCACTCTTAAGGATAATTACCAGACAATATTAATAAAACTTGATTCTAGATATAATCCGTCTAATTTATCTATGATAGAAAAGTATATTAATGGAGCTTTTGAACGTACAGGATCTAAGCTGTATACCTTTAATTATGCAAATGAATATATTCTTTTTTTGGAAACAGAGAAGGTGGACAAATACTTACATATTTTTGAAGAATTGGGACAAAAGTATTCTCCTATCATTAAGATTGGTGTGGGTCGTCAGGAGGAATTATCTCATCAGTATGTTTCATATCAATCGGCGAAGATTGCCGTAGAAAGCTTATTTGCGGATGAGTATATTGCAGTGTTTGACTCCTTGGATTTAGAAATATTGTTAGGCAATGTAGGACAGGAGACCAAGAAGCTGTATTTGCAGAAAACTATAGAGAAGATTTCCGAGAAGGATCGAAAAATACTTAAAACATATTTTTCTCTTAATATGTCCTTAAAGGATAGCTGTGAACAATTGTATCTTCACAAAAATACTTTACAGTATAGGTTGGACAAAATTTGGAAAGAAACAGGCTATAACCCAAGAGAATTTAAGGATGCAGCAGTATTATATGTGGGTCTTAAGATGCTTGGAGAACAGTGAAATTAATAGTATTAAGATTAAGAAGTTGCGTTAGGAGGTAAATAAATGAAAGACAATAAAAAAAGTGCCTTTTGGTGGGGCGGTATTTTCTTACTAGGTGTAGGGATTTGGCTTATAGGATTAAGTGTGTTTTATTTGGTTGCTTATGATAAGGTAGAGGGAGAATTGTATATTACCAAGAAGGGTTATGATAATGAAATACATGTCTATGTTACATATGAGTATGACGGCAAGCTCTACGAAGACATAGGTCTTTCTTCTCGAAATTTATTCACTATGAAGGATGGTAAGAAATATACAGTTTATATAAATCCGGATAAACCTGAATGGCCTAAGTGCGTAGATTTCACATTTGGGATACTGTCAATAGTATTTGGTATTGGTTTGTTAAAAGTGGATGCTATGGACAAGCCTAAGAATAAAAAATATGACTACGCAGAGGATACACCTTGGTTAAAGTAGTGAAAGGATAATAATAGTAATAAAAACCTAGAGTGACGAAAATGACGAAAACTCTGGGTTTTTTAATTCTAATATATGTAATCTTACATTTACAATAATATAACAAATATGGTAAAATGAATTAATTGTGGGCGAAAATAGGGCAAAGGTAAGAATGATCCTAATTTCAACACAAAACAATGGATAAAAATACAAGAATAAAGACATTTAAGGAGATAGAGATGAAGCTTAATTTTACTAAGATGGAAGGCTTGGGCAATGACTATGTATATGTAAATTGCTTTAAGGAAAATGTAGAGAATCCTTCCGAACTTTCAAAAAGAGTAAGTGATAGGCATTTTGGAATCGGTTCAGATGGGCTGATTCTCATTAAACCATCACAGGTAGCAGATTTTACTATGGAGATGTATAACGCAGACGGTTCACAGTCAGAGATGTGTGGAAATGGTATCCGTTGCGTTGGAAAGTACGTGTATGACTATGGTCTTACAGATAAGGAGGAAATATCCGTAGAAACTCTTGCGGGAATTAAGTACCTTAAGTTTGTGATAGAAAAAAAAGATGCAGAAGATAGAGGAACAGTAGCTATGGTTACTGTGAATATGGGTGAACCAATATTTACTCCTACAGAGGTACCAGTAGCTATAGATGAAGATTTAGATAAGGTTGTAGACTATCCAGTAACAATTGATGGCACAAGCTACAACATTACTTGTGTGTCTATGGGTAACCCACATTGTATTACTTATGTGGAAGATACAGATTCATTTCCACTTGAGGAAATAGGTCCTAAATTTGAGTCCAGCTCATTATTCCCAAGAAGGGTGAATGCAGAATTTGTGCAGGTAGTAAGCAGAGACTATCTTAAAATGCGCGTATGGGAGAGAGGCTCAGGAGAGACTCTTGCCTGTGGCACAGGTACTTGTGCCACTGTAGTGGCTAGCATTCTTAATGGTCTTACAGATGATGAAGTAACAGTTAGACTCCTTGGCGGAGAGCTTATTATTAAGTGGGACAGGGAAACTAATCTAGTATATATGACAGGACCAGCAAAGGTTGTATTTGATGGTGTGATTGAAGTATAAATTTAAGGAGATTGTTTATGTTAGGAAGAATAATGACGAAAATGTATAGAAAACTTGGTGTGCTGATTGCAACCATATTGATTATTTCTAGCGTATATGTTCCGGAGATAAACACATATGCTATGGGAATAGCTAGTGAAACAGATGCCTATATTGAAGAGGCAAGTGATGATTCAAAGAAGGAAATTGCTACAGCGGGTGACGCAGAAATTGTAAGTGATGCAAAAGATACTACAACCACAACTGATGAAAGTATTTTGGAAGTGGAGCCAAATCAAGAGATAAATGACGAGGGCTCTTTAGTTGATATGGCAAATAATGGAACAATCAGACCTACAGTAAACTATTCTGTACATGCACAGTCCTATGGGTGGATGACACAGGTTAAGGATGGAGAGAGAGCAGGTGTTGTAGGGAAGTCAAAGAGAATTGAAGCAATTGCTATGTCTGTAAATACCAATGGAATAGTTGGTGAAGATGGAAATCCTATAACTGGTGGAATTATGTTCAGAACTCACGTGCAGGGAATAGGATGGCAGGATTGGGTATCAGGTGATGCTGATGGTGATTCTGTAACAATGAATATTAACAAAAAGAATTATGGTGGAACCATAGGTCAAGCAAGGCGTGTAGAGGCTATTGAAATCAAGTTAACAGGTGAGCTAAGCGAAAAATATGATGTGTTTTATCGTGTGCATGGACAAAGCTATGGATGGCAGACTGCAAGAGCAAATGGTGAAACAGCTGGTTATGTTGGACAGAAGAAGAGACTTGAGGCAATAGAGATTATAATTGTTGAAAAGAACGCTGCAATATCTGCAAGTCTTACATATGCTGTACATAGTCAGACTTACGGATGGATGAATCCTGTAACAGTATCTGTAGGGCAGGGTAATGCGTCAACTATTACCGGAACAGTGGGACAAGGAAAAAGACTTGAGGCGTTTAAGGTAAGTCTTAATACTCAGGGAATTACAGGCGGTATAGAATACAAAGCCCATGTACAAAGCTATGGATGGCAAAATCCAGTATCCAATGGTGGCGTAGCGGGTACCCAGGGAGCGTCTAAACGTTTGGAGGCTATTACCATTGAATTAACAGGTCAGGCTGCATCATATTTTGATGTATATTATAGAGTTCATGTACAAAGCTTAGGTTGGTTAGATTGGGCAAAGAATGGACAAAAGGCAGGAACACAAGGTGGTGGCAGAAGAATAGAAGCTGTTCAGATATATCTTGCAAAAAGAGGGGCTAAGGCTCCAGGTTCAATTAAGAATGCTTTCTATAATTACAATGGAACCGGATGGAAGAATGCACCAGGAGAACTGGTAATAAAGGTTAATAAACAGATGAATTGTATTACTGTGTATAAGGGTGCAGTTCCAATTAAAGCTATTGTTTGCTCCACAGGATATGCAACTCCTATAGGTACATTTCCATTAAAATCAAAATGGAGATGGAAGCAGTTGTTTGGTGGAGTATATGGACAGTATTCATGTCATATCACAGGGCAGATATTATTCCATTCAGTACCGTATATGTCGGCAAATATTTATGCATTGAATACAGGTTATTACAATAAGCTAGGAGAGACTGCTTCAGCTGGATGTATAAGACTTACAACAGCAGATGCAAAATGGATATATGATCACTGCCCTACAGGCACAAAAGTAGTAATATATAACAGTAGCTATGTTGGACCACTTGGCAAGCCAGCTGCTCAAAAATTACCAGCTGGTCAGACTTGGGATCCTACAGATCCGTTAATTAATTAGTAACATTATGGAGGCAATATGTATCTAGAGGAAGAGAAGAAAAGATTATTGGCTATTGCAGCTAATTTGATAATATTGGTATTTCAGGCTCGTTCCTTTGGATATGTATGGTCTACATATTATGATAGTCCTTACTTTTTTAGAGGGGACTATGTTGTAATTGCTATGTATATGGTATTTATGTATCTAATTACCAAAAGCTTTAATGGATACAAGATAAATTATATGCGAATAGGCTACCTTTGTGTGTCTCATGCTATATCAATCCTTTTAGGTGGAGGTGTGGCTTATGCATTTACGTGTATGGCTTTGGTCAAGTATGAGAGCTTTCTTCCCATACTTGTTTTGGTAGGTGTCCAGATAGCGTTTGTATCCCTTTGGATTATTATAGTTAGAACAGTTCAATCCTATATTTATCCACCGAGACAGATGGTGGTAATATATGGAAATTATCCCCCAGATGATTTTCTGAAGAAGCTAAATAGAAAAAGTGACCGATATGAAATTAGAGAAATACTTAACTATGAAGAAGGATTAAAAAAGATCTGTCAGGATATAGTAAGTTACGAAGGGGTAATATTATATGATTTACCCTCAGAAGATAGAAATAATATTATAAAGTATTGTTATAAAAAGTCTATTAGAGCATATGTTGTTCCTAAAATAACAGATATAGTAATGAGGGAATCGGAGGAGTTATACTTAGTTGATACCCCTTTGTTTTTAGCTAGAAATCAAGGACTGCATTTGGATCAACGAATAGTAAAAAGAATGGTGGATATAGTTGTATCCCTTCTTGGAATTGTTGTGTTGTCGCCCATTATGATGCTTACGGCTATAATAATTAAGCTATATGACAGAGGACCTATTCTATACAAGCAAACCAGATTTACTAGGGACAAGAAAACATTTACCATATATAAGTTTAGAAGTATGTATGTTGATGCAGAGCAAAAGGGTGCTAGACTTGCATCAAAACGAGATTTGCGAATAACCCCTATTGGAAGGATTATAAGGAGAACTCATATAGATGAGACAATGCAGCTTTTTAATGTTCTAAAGGGTGATATGTCTATAGTGGGACCAAGACCTGAAAGACCAGAAATATTCGAGAAATATTCAGAGTCTATACCAGAGTTTGAATTTCGCCTTAAGGTAAAAGCTGGAATTACAGGTTATGCTCAGGTCCATGGGAAGTATAATACAACTCCAATAGATAAATTAAAATTAGATTTGTTATATATAGAAAAATATTCATTTTGGTTAGATATAAAACTAATGCTACTTACCCTTAGGATTATATTTTCTAAGGATAGTACTGAAGGTGTAGAAACAAATCAAACCACTGCCTTAAAGAAGGAGGAAATATAATGAATGTGGCAATTATTATTGCAGGTGGAGTAGGTTGCCGAATGGGTCATGAGATTCCGAAGCAGTTTATACAGGTTGAAGGTAAACCTGTGCTTGCTTATACCCTTGAAAACTTTGAAAATCATCCTATGATAGATGCTATTGAGGTAGTGTGTATAGATGGGTGGCAGGATGAATTAGAAAAATATGCCAAGACATACAATATTACAAAGCTTAAATGGGTAGTTACTGGCGGACAATCAGCTCAGGAATCCATTAGAAATGGCGTAGAGAATCTTAAAGCTAAGGTGTCAGATGATGATGTAATAGTTATTCATGACGGAATCAGACCACTGGTAGATATAGATGTTTTGACCGATGTAATTGAAACCTGCAACAAATATGGAAATGGAGTTACTTCCCTTCCTTACAATGAGCAGATATTTGTTATAGATGATGATATTTCTACCACAAGTTATATTCCAAGGGAAACCTTAAGAAGGGTGTCTACACCGCAGGCTTACAAATTTAACAAGCTTATATGGGCATACGAAAAAGCCTTTGCTGAGCAGATTGGAATATATGGTTCATCATACACAAATACAATGATGGTTGAATTAGGAGAGAGACTTTATTTTGCGAAGGGGTCGGATAAGAATATTAAGCTAACAACCCCAGATGATTTAGAGATATTTAAAGGATATTTAAGAAATCAGAGAGAAGAAAATTAGGAGAAATAATGACAGGAATTAAGGAAATGTACCAGTACAGAAATTTGTTTTTGGAGCTGGTTAGAAAGGGTATAAAATTAAAATATAGACGTTCTTATCTAGGAGTAGTTTGGTCTATGATAGAGCCCCTACTTACTATGATTGTTCTTACTATTGTATTTGGAACATTACTTGGTCATCATGAAAAAACATTTCCTGTATACATTCTGTCAGGAAGGCTTATATACAGTTTGTTTTCCCAGTCTACAACAACAGCCCTTAAATCAATAAGACAGAATGAAGGATTAATTAAGAAGGTACATGTTCCTAAAATGTTATATCCTATGTCTTCAGTTGTATTTAACTATATTTTGTTTGTTATATCACTGGTTGTTTTGGCTGGTGTATCTATAGTGCTAGGAGTGTATCCAACATGGAGAGTATTGGCTATAATTGTTCCTCTTTTTATACTATTTGTACTGTCTATAGGAGTTGGGTTGTTTTTAGCTACACTAGGAACCTTCTTTAGAGACTTGGAATATCTGTGGAACGTAGCACTAATGCTTGTTATGTACACCTGTGCGATATTCTATTATCCAGAGACAATCTTAAGCAGCAATGTGAGTTGGATTTTAAAATACAACCCTTTGTTTTGTGTTATCTCTAACTTTAGAAGTTGCATATTTGGTCAGGAGATGAATGGGTGGATGCTTGGTTATTCTGCTATATTTGCCTTAGTTTCAGTGGTTGTAGGTTATGTAATATTTGATAGGAATAAGAATAAGTTTATATTGCATTTGTAGGAAAGAGATTAGATGAAGGAAACAAATTCCCAAGTTATAAAATTGAATAATATCACTATGGAGTTTAATCTGCATAAGGAGAAGCTGGATAGTGTTAAGGAATACTTTATAAAACTAGTAAAGAGGGATATAAAAAGAGAGCGATTCAAGGCTTTAGATAATGTATCTTTTGCAGTTAATAAAGGAGATAGAGTAGGAGTTTTAGGTCTAAATGGAGCTGGAAAGTCTACTCTTATGAAAGTTGTTGCAGGAGTGTTTGAGCCAACTAGTGGAACAATACAAACCCAAGGTGTGATTGCTCCTATGATAGAGCTTGGTGCTGGATTTGATAATCAGTACACAGGGGCAGAAAATATATTTTTGTATGGTGCTGTCTTGGGGCACTCTAGAAAATATATGCAACAACGATTTGACGAAATTGTTGAATTTTCTGAGTTGGGTGACTTTATAAATGTGCCACTTAAGAATTATTCATCTGGTATGAGAGCTAGACTTGGATTTTCTATTGCAACTATGGTTAAGCCAGAGATTCTTATACTTGACGAGGTTTTATCTGTAGGTGATGCCAAGTTTAAGAAGAAAAGTGAGGCAAAACTAAAATCTATGATGGATGAAAATACAACAGTATTATTTGTGTCTCATAATTTGGCCCAGGTTAGACGAATATGTAACAAAGCAATAATACTTGAAAAGGGAAAGCTGATTGCTTACGGCGATATAGAGCAAGTCTGTGCTCAGTATGAGGAGATGACAAAATAAATGTTTAGGATAAGAATAATATTTAAGATGCTGTGTCAACATGTAATATTCCCATTGGTATATTTTGTAAATAGAATAAGACCTGTGGATAAAAAGCTGATTATACTTGCTGATTCCCACCACGAACAATGTCCAGAGCATATGACTTATTTGAGAAAGGCTCTTATGGAAAGTGATTATAGAGTGGAAGAATGCTTTTTTGATATCTATACTTTAGGCAAATGGGAAGCGTTTAAGAGAATGGTTAGCTTTATGGCAAAATACCCAACTGCAGGAACAGTGGTAATATGTGATTATTTTCTTCCAGTGGCATCCTGTAACAAAAAGAAAAAGACTAAGGTAGTTCAGCTTTGGCATGGTTGTGGTGCATTTAAGAAATTTGGATACAATTCTAAAGAAGATATACCAGAGGGCTATGTTGGAAATGTTCACAAAAACTATAGTCTTGTTACTGTAAGTGGTGATGCGCCTATAAAAGCCTTTGAAACTGCTATGGTGTTAGGGGCAGAAAATGTAATCAAACCTATAGGAATAAGCTTTACTGATAGGCTATATGATGAAGATTATATAGGACTTTGTAGGGATAAGTTTAGATTTGAACATCCCAATGCAGTGGGTAAAAAGGTGGTGCTTTGGGCACCGACATTTAGAGGAAATGCAAAGAAGAAAAAAGGAGAAGTAGATGTTTTGCCAGGAGAAAACTATATTGATCTTCTTATGGCAGACCATAAGTACTATGTAATAAAGAGCACTCATCCACATTTGCATAGAGAAAATACAATGACAACATCTGAACTGCTTTGTTGTGCCGATATGCTTATTACTGATTACTCGTCAGTATTTTTTGAATATCTTCTTTTAGATAAGCCTATAATTTTCTTTGCACCGGATTTTGATGAATACAGTGCCAATAGGGGATTTTATCTGGATTATAAGGAGCTACCTGGAAAGGTTTTGACATTAGATACGGATTTGCATACCCACGTGGAGGCTTTGTTTTCAAATGACCAATACGGTGATGTAAGAGAAGAATATAGAACTAGATATATGTCTGCATGTGATGGATGTTCAACTAAGAGAATAGTGGATTACATACTGGGATAGCTCTTTATTAATAAGAGATTTTTGTTATTGAAATTTGCTATTTTTTGGTATATACTATGGCAGATTGCTTATGAATACAGAGGTTAAGGTAATGAATAGATTTGTGGTTGGCGTTATACTGCCACTTTGGTACAAGCTTTGCTGTATCTGTAGAGTTAAGAATAATATACTTTTTGTAGTGGTTAGAGGGGACAAGCTTTCCTCTGATTTTAATGTTATTAAAAAATATATAAAAAAGGATGAAGAACTTTCGAAGTATAAAAGAGTTTACCATTATCTTACCTTAGGACGTGGTACTAGGCTGAAGTACATAGGGAGATGTATCTCTTTGATGCCTAAGCTAGCTAAGGCAAGATATGTTTTTATGAGCGATGGAAGCAATATAGTGGCATCTCTTTGTATGAGAAAGGGAACCACTTTAGTGCAGACATGGCATGGCTGTGGTGCATTGAAAAAATTTGGTAATGATGTTGATATCAAAAAATCATATTTTGCTAATGAGGATATAGTGACGGTTAGTAGTAATTCTGTGGTTTCGATTTTTGCTAATGCTATGGGCATTGAAGAAAAGCAGGTTTGCCCAATAGGAGTACCACATACGGATGTGTACTTCAGTAAATCCTTTAGAAAACATTGTAATAATCTTAAGGAAGAACTACTTGGTGGAAGAAATAAGAAAATAATACTGTATGCACCTACCTTTAGAGGAGATGTGAATTCGCCAAAAGATGCAAGTGGACTTAATCTTGATATTATGTATAAACATCTTAATCAGGAATATATTGTAATTAGTAAGTTACACCCACTTTTAAAACCGGTTAAGAAAAGCTATAGACATAGAGATTTTTACTATGATGTTGGAAGTGTATGGTCTATAGAGGAGGCCCTCTGTGTGTGTGACATCCTCATAACTGATTATGCGTCCATAGTATTTGATTATTCATTGCTTAATAAACCTGCTATCTTTTATGCGTATGACTTAAATGAGTATGAAAAAGAAGTTGGTTTTTATTTGAATTATAGAGATGAAATTCCTGGAGCTATTTGTACAAGTACCATGGATGTTATAAAAGAAGTTAAAAATGGATCATTTGATGTGTCATCAATGAAATCTTTTAGAGAAAAATATATGTCTGCATGTGATGGATATGCAACACAAAGACTTCTAGATAAAATAACAAATAATTAGTATTTAAAAGATATCTAAAGGAAGTGACTAAGTTGAAAAGTATCAAAGAAAATGCCATATATGTTTCTGTTCGAAAAGTATATTGGAAAATTAAAAGAAAAATAAGAGGGATTATTTCAAAAGGGTATAGATTCTATACCCTTAGACTTTTGTACCCTAAAATATATAAAAAAGGTTTGAAGAACGATTTAGATGAATCTAAGGTGGTGTTCATAGAAGTAAGATCTCCAGAAATTAGCGATAGCTTTAGGTTGATATATGATGATTTAAAATTAAATTATAATTTAAATATTAGGGAACATTTTTTGGGAACAAGTTTTGTGTCAAGAAAAGAAAATATAAAAAGAACCATAGATATGATTAGTGACATAGCTGACGCAAAATATGTATTTTTAAATGAGTCAACCAATGTCTTTAGTTTTCTACCTATGAGAAAAGAGACAATTGTTACACAGTTATGGCATGCATGTGGTGCTTTCAAAAAATTTGGAATGAGCACAGCGGACTTGCTGTTTGGTGATGATAGAAAAACTTTACAAAAATATCCGTACCACAAAAAATATACCTATGCAACAGTCAGTTCTCCGGAAGTTGTGTGGGCTTATGAGGAAGCTATGGGATACGAGAACAAAAAAGGTGTTGTGGTACCAGTAGGTGTTTCTAGAACAGATTATTTTTATAGAGATGATGTTAGGGAAAAGGCTTATGAAAAGATATATAAGCTGTTTCCTGCGGCTAAGGGAAAAAAGGTTATTCTTTATGCACCTACCTTTAGAGGGCGTGTTGCAAGTGCAAAGTCTCCAGATATTTTAGATGTGGAATTATTTAGAGATAATTTTAAAGAGGATTATGTGCTTGTATTTAAGCATCATCCGTTTGTTAAGAATAGACCAGAGATTCCTACCGGATGTGAAGATTTTGCCATGGATGTAACTGACCATATGGCTATTGAGGAATTGCTTATTGTAAGCGATATATGTATATCTGACTACTCATCCTTGGTGTTTGAATATTCTTTGTTTGAAAAACCTATGATTTTCTTTGCTTATGACCTGGAAGATTACTATGATTGGAGAGGTTTTTACTATGATTTTAAAGATTTTGTGCCTGGACCGATTTACTATGACAATGATTCTATGGTAAAATACATAGGTGAGGTTGATGATAAATTTGATAGGCAGCAGGTTATAGATTTTAGAGACAAATTTATGAGCTCCTGCGATGGACATGCAACTAAGAGAATTATGAAGCTTGTGTTTAAGGATAGCTTGGAAGTTTTTAGGAGATAGGTGATAGGATGATTTCTGTAGTAATACCAGTATACAATGCGGGAAGATACTTAATGAGAGCTGTAGATTCAGCTATTATGCAAGAAAATGTAGAGAAGGAAATTATTATAATCGATGATTGCTCTACAGATGATGGAATAAGTGGACTTGTAAACTTTATGAAGAATGAATATGGATTGCAGGTTAATCCGCTATCGGGAATTAGCTTGCAAAGTGGTATGGACTCGGTTTTGGCAGGTATGATTACAGGAGCTAAAATGACTGATAACAATGAAGTTGCAAGTGGAACAAAGATATACATTTATAGAAATAGAGAGAATAAGGGTGTAAGTTACACTAGAAATGCAGGAGTTTTCTTGGCAAAAGGTGAATATGTAGCATTTCTTGACGGAGATGATTGGTGGGATAACAATAAGCTTAAGATTCAACTTGATGCCATAGAAAAAGATGGAACTGTACTCTGCTGCACTGCAAGAGCCCTGTTTAATGAAAAAGAAATTGGTTGGGACAGAATTGTAAGTGTGCCTAGAAAGATTACACTTAAACATTTAGAGAAAACTAATTATATAAGTTGTTCTTCTGTTCTTATAAAGAGAGATGTTGCACTAGAGTATCCTATGAAGCATGATGATGCCCATGAGGATTATTATGCGTGGATAATGTTACTTAAGGATCATAAGTATGTCACAGGAGTAGACCAGCCACTGCTTAAGTATAGAGTAAACAAGAATAGCAAATCTGCTAACAAAATCAGATCTGCAATCATGACCTATAGAACTTATATTTACGCAGGCTACGAGAAAAAGCAGGCCCTTAAGATGATGGTTCCATATATTTATTATGGTATAAAAAAATACTTTTAAAAAGAAAGCTTTGTAATACGCCCCTGTGGGAGATTACAAAGCTTTCTTTTTATAGAACCTTGAACCTAGAAGGTCGTTTTTTTAGATATTTTATTTTGACAGTTCGTAGCCTTCCAACTTTGGATTCATCGATATATTTTGTGTATTCCTTTCCTTCTGCGGTAAATACAATCTTGTATTCTCTAGAAGTATAAGGTCGACGAGGGTTAGTGTTATCAATATATTTTTTTGGACCACCTACAACCTTGGCTGTTGTGATGCTCCATAGACTTTCGTCTTTTTCGATTCGTGAGTTGTGTATGCTAGCGATGACATACCATATAATCATTATTATAATAATGGATAAGCCGATTACTGAACCCCAATCTATATTGGTGTGACTTGTTCGTATTCCATCTACTTTAAGGATTTCAATTCCTTCTTTGTCATAGGTTACTTCACAACTGGTTAGAATAAGGCAGAAAAGGGAAAGTAAGGCAATCAGAATTACTTTTTTCATGATGTTATCTCCAAACTTAGGTAATATTATTGTACATTTCGATTTTAAGGTATAATAATACAAAATTCAATGCAAATTATGTTGTAAGTGACATATTGTCAAATTAGTAAATTGATATTATAATGATTATATGTATGCAATCATTAAGGAGGAAAAATATGAGAACATATTTAGTAACAGGTGGAGCAGGTTTTATTGGCTCAAATTACATTCACTACATGTTTAAAAAATACGGTGATGAAATTAGAATTATCAATGTAGATGTTTTGACTTATGCAGGTAATCTTGAGAATTTAAAGGATGTTGAGAATAGAGACAACTATACTTTTGTTAAGGCAGATATCTGTGACAAGGAAGCAATCGCTAAGATCTTTGCAGAGAATGATATCGATAGAGTAGTACACTTTGCAGCAGAGTCACATGTAGATAGAAGTATTCGTAATCCAGAGGTTTTTGTGCAGACTAACGTGCTTGGTACAGCAGTTATGCTTAACTGTGCAAAGGCAGCATGGGAACTTCCTGATGGTACATTTAAGGAGGGTAAGAAGTTCCTTCATGTATCAACTGATGAGGTATATGGTTCACTTCCAGACGATCCAAATGCTTACTTCTATGAGACTACACCATATGACCCACACAGCCCATATTCAGCTAGTAAGGCGTCAAGTGATATGCTTGTAAAGGCATATATGGACACATATAAGTTCCCGGCAAATATTACTAACTGCAGTAACAACTATGGCCCTTACCAGTTCCCAGAGAAGCTTATACCACTTATAATTAATAATGCACTTCAGGGCAAGAAGCTTCCTGTATACGGTGATGGCAAGAATGTTCGTGATTGGCTCTATGTAGAGGATCATGCAAAGGGAATCGATATGGTTCAGGAGCAGGGCAAGCTATTTGAGACTTACAATATTGGTGGACACAATGAAAAGCAGAATATAGAGATTATTCACATTATAATTGATACACTTCAAGAGATGCTTCCAGAGGGGGATCCACGTAAAGCACTTGTAACTCGTGACTTAATCACATACGTTGAGGATAGAAAGGGTCATGATAGAAGATATGCTATAGCTCCAGATAAGATTAAGGCAGAGGTAGGCTGGTATCCGGAGACTATGTTCGCAGAGGGTATCAAGAAGACCATCGCTTGGTTCTTTGAGAACGAGGATTGGATGAAGAATGTAACTAGTGGAGATTATCAGAAGTACTATAATGAGATGTACGCGTAGAGATTGAGACGTGCGGTACAGAATCTGGTAATGGGTGTACGATGCTTGCATCAGTACATCTGTTACCAGATTCTGTAACATAGGGCGAGAGCCCGCGACTGAGCCGCCAGGCGAAGTACGCACGTCGTCTAAACGAGAGCCCGCGACCGAGCCGCTAGGCGAAGTACTAATGTCGATTTAAGGAAAGGAGAAAAACAATTTATGAAGGGAATTATTCTTGCGGGTGGTTCAGGTACAAGACTGTATCCACTGACTAAGGCAGTATCAAAACAGATTATGCCTGTATATGACAAGCCTATGATATATTACCCACTTTCAACTTTAATGTTAGCGGGAATAAGAGAGGTATTAATTATATCTACACCTAGAGATTTGCCTGCATTTGAGGAGCTTTTTGGAACAGGAGAGCAGCTTGGTATGAAGTTTTCTTATGCAGTTCAGGAGGTACCTAGAGGACTTGCAGATGCATTTATTATAGGTGAGGAATTCATAGGAGATGACAGTGTTGCCCTTGTGCTTGGCGACAATATATTCTATGGACAGAGCTTTTCTAAGGTGCTTAGAAATGCAGCTTCTAGAGATAAGGGCGCTACTATTTTTGGATACTATGTTAAGGATCCGAGAGAATATGGTGTTGTAGAATTTGATGAGAATGGCAAGGCGCTTTCCATTGAAGAAAAGCCAGAAAATCCAAAGTCTAATTACGCAGTGCCAGGACTTTACTTCTATGATAATGATGTTGTAGAAATAGCTAAGAATGTTAAGCCATCAGCTAGAGGTGAAATAGAGATAACAAGTATTAATAATGAGTACCTTAAAAGAGGAACTCTTATGGTTGAAACTCTTGGAAGAGGATTTGCTTGGCTTGACACAGGTAATCATGATATGCTTCTTGAAGCGGCTGACTTTGTTGCAGCATTCCAGAAGAGACAGGGACTCTATATATCATGTATAGAGGAGATTGCTTATAGAAGAGGTTTCATTGATAAGGATCAGCTTCTAAAGCTTGCGGAGCCACTTATGAAGACTGCATATGGACAGTACTTAGTTGATATAGCAAATGGATTATAATATATAAAAAGAATGGATATGAGATTTATAACTCATATCCATTCTTTTTTAGTAATTCTCTAGCAGTATCTATTGAATCCACACCGGATTTGTTCTTGACTGGTGCAAATTCCTTTTCTCTGTCCACCTCAAAAACCAAGCAATCATCCATCTCATGAATAAGATCCAAAGCAAGAGTTTCGAATTTAAGACCATTTGGTTCTGTCGGATAAATAAGCTCTTTGTTTTCATTAATATAAGGAACTATTTTTTTTACCACATGTAGGGGCATCTTATTATCCAGCGTTTCTTTAAGCCTGCTGATTGGGAATAGGTAATTTAAAATAACACCAAATCCATATGCCAAAGAACCATCATCATTCTTTTGATATGTCATCTCTTCTGAGAGCTCATAGTATTCGATAATGTGTGGTTTTCCATTCTCTTTGCAGATGGCACCAACTTTTTCCTCTGGAAAAGCTTTTCTAACAACCTTAGCTCCGCACATTTTTCCAGATTCTATAGTTGCACCAAGGAATATTGGATCTGCTATACCTTGAAGAACATTATCTACAGCAAAAACGTTTATCCATTCTATGGAACTGTCAAAGATTTTTTGAAGCAAGCCAGCTTTGTTCATAGAACTAAACCAACCACCGTTACCATTAGGTGATAAGGCTAAGCTATAAGGTGAATTCATAAGGATTTTGCCATTCATATCTGTAGATGGATTAAGTTCTTGTACAAAGAAATGTATATATTCAGGATTGTAATCAAAGTAGTTATTTGCCTGAAAAAACTCGGTGGTATCATCATAATTTATGTCACTAGTCATAATGTATAGGTGAATCCATGTTCCAGCTTCTTTTACTATTTTTAGGGTGTTGCTCATAAGAAGACTAAATATGGACATTTCTTTTGTGACGCCCATATTGAAACATCCTTTAGGTTTGTCGTGGCCTAATCTAGTTCCTTGGCCTCCGGCAAGAAGAAGTAGACAAAGCTTTCCTTCCTGTATTGCCTTGATTCCAGTGGACTTGTAAGATATGACCTGTTCTTTTATGTTATCTATAGAAAGTGCATCAAGAGGTTGTATAAGAGATGCTTTTTTGGGGGCAGACTTATCCATTGAATTAAGGAAGCTCCAATCCACATCATTTATCTGACTTGTTAGGATTTCTTTTTCTTTATCAGATAGATTATCCCAATACTGCAATAGATGCGATTGTTTGTATTCACTTAACAAATTAAGAGTTTCTTCGTAATTCATATATTCCCCTTGTGGTTTAAAACTTAATATTTCTGATGTGCTTTTTTATGCGTAGAGTATCTTTGAAAACATTGATTATAGTCTTTAATGTCATACGGGATTTTTCTCGGCGTTCTCTACTAAAGTTTAATGTAATAGGCATTTCGATTATTTTGCAACCCATCTTTGACGCTGTTGCTAGGATTTCGATGTCAAATGCAAAACCAGTAGTTATCAGGTTCTTGCAAATCGGTTTTATAACATCCTGTTTGAATACTTTTATTCCTGTTTGAGTATCTTTGATTTTTAGATTAAACAACATCTTAAGCATAATATAATATCCCATACTCATGATGCGCCTTATAATAGGATAATGTAGCTTAGAATCCTTGTGTAATTTTGAACCTATTGCAACCTGTGCGTCAAAAAGCTTTAAATCATTTATGAAGTCCTTTAGCATAATGGGTGGTAATTCTAAATCTGAGTCTAAAAATGCAACATATTCGCCATTTGCATATTCCACACCTTCTTTGATTGCTCCACCCTTGCCTTTGTTTTTAGAGTAGGAAATGTATTGGATGTGGGAGTTAATGTTAGATGCTTCGGCGATTTTTTTTGCTGTTTCGTCGGAACTTCCATCATTTACTGCTATTATAGAAAAATCATCCTGAAAAGATGCAATGATTTCTGCTGCTTTAAGTAGGTTTTCTGTTATGTGTTCTGCTTCATTGTAAGCGGGCATAACAACTACCAACTGATATTTTTTTGTTCTGTCTTTAATTGACGTAATAAAATTTTCGCTCATAGTAATTGCTCCCGATACGGCATAGTGCATATGCCAATAATTGAATAGTATATCACAGAAAAATAATAATTACAATGCTACAGAGAACTGTAAAAAAGATGTGAGTTGGGGGAAATGTTACACAAATGTTACATAAAATGTAAATATAGGTTGTTTTTTTTAGTCGAATAGGGTATTATATCAAAGTGGAAAATGAAAATAATGTTTTTTTATGATGAAATATAGATGGATGGAAGGATAATTATGAGTAAGAAGAAAAAGAAAAACCCTAATTTGAAATGGGGAATAGCTCTTATAGTAGAGATATTTATATTAGCATTTATGATAGTGGGATATGCTGCATTTTGGGCTAATGAGAAGCTTAATGCCATACAATATAATGAGATAGAAGAAGAGAACATTTTAAAGAATGATGGTGCCAATGATGATCAGAAGGGATATAAGACCATAGCCCTTTTCGGAATAGACTCACGAAGTAATGATTCTATGAAAGAGGGAAATCGAAGTGATACCATTATGATCGCCAGCATAAATCAAGAAACTCATGAAGTTAAGATTGTATCTGTATATAGAGATACTATTCTCGAAATTGCTGATGGTAGCGGTATTACTACAAAGGTTAATGCGGCGTATGCTTATGGTGGTCCGGAGCTTGCGATTAATACGTTAAATACCAACTTGGATCTTGAGATAACAGATTTTGTTACAGTAAACTTCCTTGCACTTAGCAAGACAATTGATAATTTGGGTGGAGTGGTAATTCACGTAGAGGATAATGAACTTCAAGCGCTTAATGCATGTATAACAGAGCAGATTAACGTTACAGGAATTTATTCAGAAGGTGTGTTTACTACAGGCGATGTTTTGCTTAATGGTACTCAGGCTACAGCATATGCAAGAATCAGAAACACAGACCAGGGTGATATAACTAGAACTGAAAGACAAAGAGATGTTTTAGGTAAGATGCTTTCTAAGGCAAAAACTGCAGATATGGATACATTAGAGAATATTATAGATGAGGTATTCCCAAATGTGTGTACAAGTATTTCTAAGGATGAGATTCTTTCGTTAGCAAAGGCTCTTTTAGAATATGAGATGGGACCATCTGTTGGATTCCCACTTGCACAGATTCCATATGATCATCCATCAAAGGGCTCTATTCTTGTGCCTGCAGATTTAAATACTAACGTAAGTGTTTTACATGAATTCTTATTTGGAACACAGAATTATATGCCAACACAGACAGTACAGAACATAAGCGCAAAGATTCAAACAGAGACAGGAATATGGGCTGAAGATATAGATTTAAATGCAATTTTATCAGGACAATAGGTTAAAAAGTCTTTCAATGTATGTTGAAAGACTTTTTTTGTCGAAATTTATAGAAAAATCCAAATATTTTTGTTGATTTTATCGCAGTAAAAGTTTAAGATGTAAACAGGGGGGACAAGTGAAAAGGAAGGTGCTTTTATGGCGAAAAAAAAGGGTGTTAGCAACAAAGGTTTTTCTTTGGTGGAACTTATCATCGTAATTGCAATTATGGCCATTTTGGCTGGAGCAATTGCCCCTGCAGTCATAAGATATATCAGAAAAGCTAGAGCTTCTAGGGCTACTGATGAGGCTAGAACTATAGTACAGGCGGTGGAATCTGGATTAGCAACAAAGGCAGGAGAAGATGCGCCACTGGTATATAATAATACATTTACAAATTCAGACGGAAGAGATATGTCTGTAGGTTTGATTACCAATTGGATGCTCAGTGAGACACAGGCGGGAACAGTTGTGGATGAAACAAATCCACAGTACTCCAACTATTTGATATGTATCGAAATATTGGAGAATCTGTCATCCTCATCGGACCATACCTATAAGTTCTTTAATTTTAGCGGAAACAATAATAATCCCATAGATATGAATTGCGCGCAATTCGCTGCCACATATCCAGATTGTCCAGGTGTAATTATTGCCTACTCTTCTAATGGTAAAGTGGTTATGTTGGAGTATTATAATTATGGATGTCTTATTCATTATGAAAATAATGAATATACATATTACGAGAAGGAAGAAGAATTTATATCATCTGACAGATTAAGATAGAAAAACAAAAGTCACATCCTTAGGATGTGACTTTTGTTTTTAAGAAGTAAGATGGCTTATGTCAGGGTAATTAGGTATACCGTCTACGTAAGAAATCGTTACTTCTCCTGTGACAAGAGGTTTTAGATAGGTGAGCATATCTTCGGTTACATCGTTACCTTCCTTATTTATCCATTCTCTTGGTACAGATTTTGCTTGATTAGCAATATTTATTACTGGAGAATGTGAAATTTCATATTGGTATGGTTGGTTACTTGTACGAGTGATTATGGTCATAAACTCACTGTAACCATCTGCAACAAATTCAACTGCCTTTTTACCTAGAAGAAAGGCTTCATCTATATCGGTTTTTGCTGCCATATGTGCAGCACTTCTTTGAAGAACATTTATCTCTACTGAACGAACTTTAACGCCTAGCTTTGAACTTACAAGATTTTCTAAATACTTTCCTGTTCCACTAAGTTGAGCATGTCCAAATTTGTCTGCAACGGCGCTAGTGGCTGAAATATAATTGCCATCCTTGTCATGAATTCCCTCAGAGACTGCAACTATAACATTTTTCTTAACTGGTAGTAACGTTTTAATATTCTCTATAAATTGATCTTCATCAAAATTGGTTTCTGGAAGGTATATAAGATGCGGTGCCTCGCTAAACGATGTTCTTGCAAGGGCTGACGCAGCAGTAAGCCAACCTGCATCTCGACCCATTATCTCCACTATTAAAACACTTTGTATATCGTAAATATATGTGTCATATGCCATTTCTCTCATGGATGTTGCTATGTATTTTGCGGCGGAACCAAAACCTGGAGTATGATCAGTAACAACTAAATCGTTGTCTATAGTTTTAGGAATTCCTGCGATTAGTATGTCACTACCAATTTCTTTGGCATACTTGGAAAGTTTATCTACTGTATCCATAGAATCATTACCGCCGATATAGAAGAACGCTCCAATATTCATCTCTTTAAATGTGTTAAAGATTGTCTGGTATGTATCTTTATCTGCAGCCACATCAGGAAGTTTAAATCTACAGGATCCAAGATACATTGCAGGAGAGTAAGAAAGACTTTTAATGAATTCCTCAGAACTATCTGACAAATCCAGGAAATTATTTCTTAATACTCCTTGTATTCCATGGACAGAACCGTAGATTTTGTCGAATTTGTCGCATTTTATAACACCGTCTATTACTCCGGCTAAAGATGCGTTAATGGCCACTGTTGGTCCACCTGACTGGGCTACAATACAGTTTTTTTTCATAATTTGATATACCTCGTTTGTTGAATTTTAGAATATTCATTAGAATAGCATATAAATTATAAATTAGCTACATAAAAATATTGAAAAAAGCATAGAATTATTATATAATTAAATCACTAAATAGTGATTTGGTTATATGTCTGGGATGTCCGATATGACCTGATATTTTGAACCTACAAAACTTTAAAAGGGATTCCTATATCTACAAGTGGATGTCAGGCCTCCTTTGTCAGTGGAAGGCAGAAGCTTGTGTGCGGTCGCCCACCTAGCTACGCTAGGAGTCAAAATTCAGGAAACGGCATTTCGGATATAAAGCATAAGCGACGAGCTATGCACGCATAACAAAAAGCGTATGCACAAGTTTACTTGTATGCATACGCTTTTTGTTATGCGTATACAGCGATTGCGATGATACCTGTCCATGTGTGCATGGGCAGGGCATGGCTCGTCAATTTTAATATTATTTTCCTTATCACCTTGTTGACACAAAAAAATGGATATGAGATAATAAGCGAAGTATGAAAAAACGGAGGAATTTATAAAATGTATAGTTTTGAAGAAGTATCAACATTAGATCCACAGATAGCTGATGCTATGAATGCTGAGATTGCAAGACAGAACGATAATATAGAGCTTATTGCGTCTGAGAATATTGTTTCAAAAGCAGTTATGGCGGCTATGGGAAGTCCGCTTACTAACAAGTATGCGGAAGGATACCCAGGTAAGAGATACTATGGTGGTTGTGAGCATGTAGACGTAGTAGAGCAACTTGCAATTGATAGAGCGAAGGAGCTTTTTGGATGTGAGTACGCAAACGTTCAGCCACACTCAGGAGCTCAGGCTAATATGGCTGTATTCTTTGCTATTATGGAGCCAGGTGATACATTTATGGGTATGAATTTAGCTCATGGTGGTCATCTTACTCACGGTTCACCTGTTAATATGTCAGGTAAGTATTTTAACATTGTTCCTTATGGAGTTAATGATGATGGATTTATTGATTATGATGAGGTAGAGAGAATTGCTAAGGAATGTAAGCCAAAGCTTATTGTAGCTGGAGCTTCTGCTTACGCAAGAGCAATTGATTTTAAGAGATTTAGAGAAATTGCTGATTCAGTTGGTGCAGTGCTTATGGTAGATATGGCTCATATCGCAGGTCTTGTTGCTGCAGGACAGCACGAGAGTCCAATCCCATACGCTCATGTTACAACAACAACTACTCACAAGACCCTTAGAGGACCACGTGGTGGTATGATTTTATCAAGTAATGAGGTTAATGAGAAGTATAACTTCAATAAGGCAGTGTTCCCAGGAATTCAGGGTGGACCACTTATGCACGTAATCGCTGCAAAGGCAGTTTGCTTTAAGGAAGCATTGTCAGATGAGTATAAGGCTTATCAGGCACAGGTTGTTAAGAATGCTGCAGCACTTTCTAAGGCGCTTATTGAGAGAGGTTTCAACATAGTATCTGGTGGTACTGACAATCACCTTATGCTTGTGGATTTACAGAATCTTGAACTTACTGGTAAAGAAGTAGAGAAGCTTCTAGATACAGTACATATTACATGTAATAAGAACACAGTACCTAACGATCCTAAGTCACCTTTCGTAACAAGTGGTATAAGACTTGGTACACCAGCAATTACAACAAGAGGTGCTAAGGAAGAAGATATGATTACCATTGCAGACGCTATTAAGGCTGCTGTTATAGACAAGGATAATGATAAGGCTATGGCTTTGGTTAAGAGCATAACTGACAAGTATCCTTTATATGCATAATTAGTTTTAGAGGGCTGCCAATTGATTTGAGCAGCCCTTTAAATTTAAAAAATACGAAAATTGGATGATTGAGGTGTTTTTATTACCCTTATTTTAGATATAATAAATTATGTAGGTTGTAAAGATAAATATATTGGAATGGATAATAGGTTTGTATGATGATGCTTACCTAGACTGATATGGAATGGAGATAGTATGAAAGATAGTGACAACAAAAAGAATGGTTTGAATAATTCCAATGATGGTGACAATAATCAGGGTGGAAAACCTAATGGTGGCAAGAAAAAAACTAATATGATAGTTCTTTTCTTGGCATTGGCATTGACTTTTGTGTTCTGGCAGGGAATACACGCATTTATGAATGCTGGTGTGGAAGAAATACCATATAGTCAATTCCTTGTTATGATAGAGGAAGGAAATGTATCAGAAGTTGAAATTTATGGTAATGAGATTACTTTTAAACCTGTAAAGGAAACAAACTCCGTGCAGGAGACTATATATAAAGCGGTGCGTGCAGATGATTACAATATAGTTGAAAGATTGCACGAGGCGGGTATAGAGTTTGAACAAATAGACGAAGGTGGAAGTGTTATATTTTCGACTATAATGTCTTATGTGATTATGATTGGTGCGTTTTACATTCTTATGATGCTTCTTATGAGGGGTAAAAATGGAATGTTTGGAGTGGGAAAAACCAACGCAAAGATGTATGATGTGGAGGATTCTACAGGAGTTACCTTTGACGATGTGGCAGGCCAGGAAGAGGCAAAGGAGTCCCTTACAGAGTTGGTGGATTTTCTTCATAAACCGGAAAAATATGTAGAGATAGGAGCAAAGCTACCTAGAGGAGCCTTGCTTGTAGGTCCTCCAGGAACAGGTAAGACTCTCCTTGCCAAAGCTGTAGCTGGAGAGGCAAAGGTGCCATTTTTCTCTCTTTCAGGCTCTGAATTTGTAGAGCTTTACGTTGGTATGGGTGCAAAGCGAGTTAGAGAGCTATTTGAAAAGGCAAACAAGATGTCTCCGTGCATTATATTTATAGACGAGATTGATGCTATAGGTAGAAGTAGAGATACAAGACATTCTGGAGGAGACTCAGAGAGAGAACAGACCTTAAATCAGCTTTTATCAGAGATGGATGGATTTGATAATTCGAAGGGAATAGTTGTTCTTGCAGCTACCAACAGACCTGAGGTTCTTGATAAAGCTCTTCTTAGACCAGGTAGATTTGACAGAAGAATAGTAGTATCTAAGCCTGATGTAAAGGGAAGAATTGATACTCTCAAAGTACATTCAAAGAATGTAAAAATGGATGAAACAGTGGACTTTAAAGAACTTGCACTTGCTACTGCAGGGGCGGTAGGGGCAGACCTTGCCAATATAATTAATGAAGGAGCTCTTATGGCAGTTAGAAAGGGCAGGGAATTTGTTTCTCAGAAGGATTTGCTTGAGTCCGTAGAGGTGGTATTTGCAGGTAAGGAGAAGAAAGAAAAATTACTTACGCCAAAGGAAAAGAAAATAGTGGCTTACCACGAGGTTGGTCATGCTCTAGTGGCTGCCCTTCAGAAAAATACCCTTCCTATTCAGAGAATAACCATAGTACCAAGAACAACGGGAGCACTTGGCTATGTATGGCAAGTGCCAGAGGAAGAAAAGCAGCTGGAAAGCAAGGTTGAACTTGAGGAAGAAATAGTGATTTGCCTTGCAGGTAGAGCTGCAGAGGAATTAAAATTTGATTCTGTTACAACAGGTGCATCAAATGATATCGAAAAGGCGACAAACATAGCAAGAACAATGATTACTATGTATGGTATGTCTGATAAATTCGGAATGGTGCAATTAGAAGGAATAACAGGAGAGTATCTTGACAGAAGAAGAGTTCTTAATTGTTCATCAGAGACGGAAACGTTGGTAGATGCAGAAGTGAAGAACATGATTAAGGAATCTTATGAGAAGGCTTTGATGCTTCTTAAGAATAATATGTCAACTTTAGAAGCAATTGCAGATGTTCTTATAGAAAAAGAAAACCTTACAGGCCAAGAGTTTATGGAGCTTTTTGAAAAGTATAATGGAACTATACTTAAAGTTTCCGAAAATGTTATCGATTTAGATAAAGATAACAAAGAAGATTCAGAGGAACATAATCAGTTGGTTGAAGAATAGACAGTTGATAGTACGGGAGATGAATACTAATGGAATATAACTTTTTTGCAACAATAGCCAGAATGAAATACATTGAAAGATGGGCATTGATGCGCAATACAAGAGCTGAGAATCTGTCAGAACATAGTTTAGAGGTAAGCATGATTGCTCATGGTTTATGTGTCATAGGAAATGTTCGATACGGCAAGAATTTGAATGAAGAAAAGGCTGCGCTTTTTGGCATATATCATGATGCATCTGAAATCATAACTGGAGATATGCCTACACCTATAAAATATTACAATAAAAGTATAAAAGAAACTTTCAGAAATATAGAGGATGATGCAAATCATTCTTTAGTGAATCAGCTTCCGGCGGATATGAAAGCATATTATGAGAAACTGTTTTTTAAAACAAATGAGTTTGAATATGAGTGGAAGCTTGTTAAGGCGGCAGATAAAATATCAGCACTTATCAAATGTATGGAAGAGGAAAAGACTGGTAATAGAGAGTTCGTAAAGGCTAGAGAGACTATTTCAGATGCAGTGAATAAAATGGCAGAAAACTTACCAGAAGTAAAGGACTTTGTGAGAGAGTTTCTGGGAGCATACGATAAGACCTTGGATGAGTTGAATTAAAAAAAGAGGATGTGTATGTACCGACCCCCAAAAGTTAGACCAAAGAATCTAACGATTGGAGGTCGGTATTTTTATGGCTAAATATAGCTATGAATTTAAGAAAAAAGTTATCATGTCCTATCTCAATGGAGAAGGTGGTTAT
>SVEI01000092.1 GCA_015057445.1 Lachnospiraceae bacterium
CTCATGTAAATCCACTCCTCTATATCTTGCTATTGCTGCAACATCCTTATCACCACGACCTGACAGACAACAGATAATAATCTGATCCTTGCTCATGGTTGGAGCGATTTTCATAAGATGAGCCACCGCGTGGGAGCTCTCTATGGCAGCTATAATTCCCTCTGTCTTTGCTATGTACTCGAATGCATTTACTGCTTCGTCATCTGTAACCGGCACATACTCTGCTCTACCAGAATCGTGTAGGTTTGCATGCTCTGGACCAACTCCAGGATAGTCAAGTCCTGCTGATATAGAATATACAGGAGCTATCTGACCGTAATCATCCTGGCAGAAATATGACTTCATACCATGGAAGATTCCAAGTGAGCCTGTATTTACTGTAGCGGCAGTCTCATTAGTGTCAATTCCCTTACCTGCCGCCTCACAGCCTATAAGCTTAACGCCTTCGTCATTAATAAACTCATAGAACATTCCCATGGCATTACTTCCGCCACCTACGCAAGCCATAACCACATCCGGAAGCTTGCCTTCCTTCTCAAGTATCTGTGCTCTTGCCTCACGACTTATAACACTCTGGAAATCTCTTACTATCATAGGAAATGGATGCGGTCCCATAACTGAACCTAAGGCATAAAGGGTATCCTCAGTTCTTCTAGCCCACTCTCCCATACACTCATTTACTGCATCCTTAAGTGTCATGGTTCCTGTCTCAACGGCGTGAACCTTGGCACCAAGAAGCTCCATACGGTACACATTTAAGGCCTGACGAATAGTGTCCTCTTTACCCATGTATATCTCACACTCAAGTCCAAGAAGTGCAGCTGCTGTAGCTGTTGCCACACCATGCTGTCCTGCACCTGTCTCAGCGATAATTCTAGTCTTACCCATCTTCTTAGCAAGAAGAGCCTGACCAAGTACATTGTTAATCTTGTGAGAGCCTGTGTGATTTAAGTCCTCTCTCTTGAAGTAAATCTTGGCTCCACCTAAATCCTTAGTCATCTTCTCTGCATAGTAAAGAAGTGATGGTCTGCCTGCATACTCTCTTGAAAGCTGATCCAACTCTTTGATAAAGTCAGGCTCATTCTTGTAATGCTGGTATGCTTTCTCTAATTTATTAACCTCATTCATAAGTGACTCAGGTATATACTGACCACCATGAATTCCATATCTTCCCTTTGACATAAGTGCCTCGCTTTCCGTATACTGTGATAGTTCTTAAGTATTTTAAATGCCTTTATCAGTTGGCATAGTTATTGCTATTCTAAAACTATACTATTATACACTCATTAAGCTATGAATAACAAGTGTTTTTTTAATTATATGGTGATTTTACAAATGTTCACTGATTCTAAGGCAAAAAATAACTAGCCAAATTCTACGATTATTGGCTAGTTACTTTCTCACATCCTACTTTTTATTCTCCATATCTTCCTCATCAGGCGCTGGTTTTTCTCCACTTATATAATTTCCTTCAGTGTCCACGTACACCCAATTAACAGTATATTCTATACCAAATGCATCTCCTATATTATTCACGTACCCTTCCAAGAGTTCCTTTGTTCTCTCCTGTGCTTGTGATAAAAGGGCAGTATCACTGGCCGCTGTATTCCACAAATCGCTTTGTGCCTGTTCAAATGCATATGTCTGATCTTCTGCTGTTATATCTGCTGACTTTGAATCAACCACAAATGAATCTGGTGACAGAGAATTCTCATCCACCTCACACTGTAACACCTCAGCTTCTGGAATGGTGATAGTAACTGTAGTTCCATCCACTTCCATAGAAACCAGCGAAGCATTTACACCTATGGTTACAACTCCGCTATACTCTATCCAGAATTTCTTATCCTTCTCCCAAAATAAAAATCCCTCTGCATCCTCTTCGAAATACTTTGCCACATTATGATAATAGCATTCCATAACTGATAAATTACATATAGACTGCATCTGAGTAACCTTAGGTTCCATCTCTGCAGTATTTTTTTCTTCCTTACTATCTCCGCAAGCCACCAAGCTAAGAGTCATAAGGATTAACATTATTCCAACCAAATACTTCTTCATATCCTTATCCCTCCTTACTCAACAACAATTTCATAATCAGGATCCACCTGATCTACAAATGGCTGCACTAAAGCTATAACTACATTTTCTGCATTCTGCTGAGCCAAATCTATAATGGCTTCCTGGCTTTCACTTTCTTGCTTAACATCATACTTACAAAGCTTATAAGCCTCTTCCGATACAGTTTCTGTATTGGCCTTCTTGTCAATGAATATATAATCCAAAGATGCAATATCCACATATGTGTCAATAATTTCTGCCTGCGGAAGCTTAACTGTTACCTTCTTTGCCTCGTTATCAACGGTAATTTCAATCTTCTCAAAATCAATACCTGCATCTACAGTAGCCTCGTAGGACACATAATATTTGTCCTCTGCGCATGCAACGCCATTATATACAACCTTAAATGTGGATAAGTCACTTACTTCAACTATCTTCTCAAGAGTTGACACGGTAATGACCTCTTTAACGGGTTCTTCCTTCTTAAATACTTTTGTAAGCACCACCACAATCACAGCTATAACTATCACCGTAATAATGATAGATGTAACGCTCTTGCTAAAGTATTTTGCAAAGATTTCTCCAGCTTTGCTATTCTTATCTTTCGTTTTTTCTTTTTTATTATCTGTTTCTAGTTTTTCTTGTTCTTCTCTTCCCATAGTATCCTCCTTATGTATCTTAATACAGTTTACGTCTGTACCCTAGGTGCAGTCAAGATTCTTTTCTTTCTCAAAGAATGCCTTCTTTAATTGCTCATATTCCTCATCACTGCAAACATTATATTGCATAATTAATATACTATCAATAAAAATGACCTCTCATCTCATTTAAAATATATTCTAAGAAATATACATCGCTCCGCATATCCGAACTTGTGTTCTGCGTATTTCTGTGATAAAATAAAACCAGTAGCATATGCTACTGGCAATCGTGTTACAGGGTGGTTGGCCTTCATTCCCACAGAATGGAGGTGATGCTTATGAAGAATTTTAATTTCAGAGACTTAATGTCCTTTGGAACATTTCTTATAGCTTTACTTACATTCATTTTTATGAATTGTAACTAAACAAAAACCTTCCCTGTACTTTGGCGAGTAGGGAAGGTTTTTCTTCTAAACAACTGGCCAACCACTCTGTGGCGATTGCCCTTTTATAATTATATTATAGCAAAAAGTTTTTGAAATACAAGATGAATTAACGAATTCATCTCATACGATTAGTGACATAGCCTTCTCCCAACAGCTATGTCACCTCTATTGCACATTTATTATATTTTTACGCTCCCGCAGTCTCCTCCAATATTTTAAGCTGTTCGAAGGTACCATCAACCTTCTCCGAGAATCTTTCCAGATTATCATGAGCTGTATCTATAGTTTCCTTACAGCTTACGGTTCCTGCTGAAACCTCTTCTGATGTAGCAGAAAGTAGTGATATACTCTCAACAATCTCTGTGTTTGCCTCAAGAACTGATTCAACCTCTTCACTCATCTTCTCAACAGCATTTTTAAGTTCCTGCATACCGTACTCGACTCTTGTAAAGCTTGAGTTAACCTCATCCACCTTCATACGCTGTACATTGATGCAGCCCACAGATTCCATAATCTCTTCCTGAGTTACCTCAGTAACCTGAGTAAGCTCATCTATAATCTCTGTAATCAGCTCTGTGGAGGTCTGTGTTTCCTCTGCCAGCTTACGAATCTCATCTGCAACCACCGCAAAGCCCTTACCTGCCTCACCGGCACGTGCTGCCTCTATAGATGCATTTAAGGCAAGAAGATTGGTCTGTGATGAAATATTCACTATAGCCTCTGTAATGCTGGAAACCTTCTTAACATTTTCAGCAAGCTGCTCTATGGTCTCTGAAATCTTCATCATATTCTTATCTACAATAGATGACTGCTCCAGCAAATCATCTGCCATAGATTTACCCTCTTTGATTACCTCATTAAGCTCTACTGTTGTCTGCCTTGCACTTACCGCCAGGTCATTAGTATTCTCTAAGCTATCCTGAATTAGGGTTGTCTTCTCCACCTGACGATTAACCGCATCAGCTGTACTCTCAGAGCTTCCTGAAATGTCAGTCATAGCATCATCGGCAGTGGTCATACCAGCCTGAATCTCTCTTAAGCCCTCTAATATTTCCATAAAATCTGTATTAAGATTGCCTACTATTCTTCCTACAACTCCGGCAACCTCAGCTCTTCTTGCAGCCTCTTCCTCTATAACTGCTCTGTCTTCCTTGCTGAAATCTATAAGTCTAAAAATAGTGCTAAGCGCACCAACTGTTGCCACCACAAGACCTGCTGCAATAAGCAAGCCATAGTTAAACAGCTCTGTATTACCCTCACCCTTAAGGATGATACACTTTATAGCACAAATAATAAATGTGCTTATACAGCCTATGCCTACCACCACAGAATTAAGATAAATCATAAATCCTATCAATGCAGGAAATGCAAACATTATAACTACCACGCCATTACCAAACACCAAAAATCCATAGGAAACAAGGAACATAACTGCAAATATAATCATACAGGATTTCTTCTGGGCCATAAGCTTATATAGCACAATGGTTGTGGCCATAGTAAGACCATATAGCACGCACCTTGCCGTAACTCCGGCAGACATACCATGCTTACTAATATTCATTATCTCAACTATGATATAGACCAGGTAGCATACTGATAGTATAAGGCACATAGTGCCGTTAGCTCTTTTATACTGGTCTGGGTTTAGAGTTTGTCTTCTAATTAGTTTGTCCATAGGCGTGTCTCCTTTGTGTTGTCATTTTTGTTCTTTGTATTATGCTTTTGTAATATTTTGTGCTACTTTTTGTATTGATTTTTTACTATTATATTATTACTATATCGACCTGCGATTTTGTTCTATCAGCCTGATAAATCGACTTATTTGCATATAATAAATTATACCTAATTTGCACAGGGTAAGTCAATGATAAGTGTTTTAGTTAACACCCCTTTTTAACTTTACTTTTGAGGCTAATATTCTTTTCTTTTTCAAAAAATGCCTTCTTTAATTGCTCATATTCCTCATCAGTACAAACCTTTCGACATTGTGGTTCAAACGACTTGGTAACCTCAAAACATTCCTTCATATTAGCGCAGGGATATTCTACGCACTCTACACAAGTTTTAATACTTCTATCCTCACAGCATTTTACAACCTTGTACCTACACCAGTTTTCAGGTTTACACCCTGTACAGGATATTTCATCCTTGGATACAATATGGTCACGATATCCTATTTTCATCCACAACTCGGCTGTATGCTGTAGCTGTTCATCCGATTTTTCAAATGGATGTGCTATATATCTGGGACAGCTTGAACAATCATTTCCACAGGCTGCAACTATTTTATCCACCCCATACCCAAGCTCCGTAGGAAGGTCCTCCCAAAGCTCTTTCCTAGTGTCATATTCTCTCAATCTTTCTAACACTTTCACATCAGGTTCAGGATATACCACAAAACTATCAACCTCTCCCAGCTCTG
>SVEI01000093.1 GCA_015057445.1 Lachnospiraceae bacterium
AGATAAGAAGGATGCGCCAAAGCCATTAAATGATACTAATCCACTTTGGATGAAGAATCCTAAGGATTGTACAGATGAGGAGTATATTGATTTCTATCAGAGAGTATTCCTTGACTTCAAGAAGCCACTTTTCTGGATACACCTTAATATGGACTATCCTTTTAACCTAAAGGGAATTCTCTACTTCCCTAAGATTAATACACAGTATGATCAGCTTGAGGGAACTATAAAGCTTTATAATAATCAGGTGTTTATAGCTGATAACATTAAGGAGGTAATTCCAGAGTTCTTACTCCTTCTTAAGGGTGTAATCGACTGTCCGGACCTTCCACTTAATGTTTCAAGAAGTGCACTTCAGAACGATGGTTTTGTTAAGAAGATATCTGACTACATTACTAAGAAGGTGGCTGATAAGCTTTCCGGTATGTGCAAGACAGATAAGGAAAACTACGAGAAGTACTGGGATGACCTTAGTCCATTTATCAAGTTTGGTTGCTTAAAGGATGACAAGTTCTGTGAGAAGATGACTGATTATATGCTCTTTAAGAACCTTGAAGGCAAGTACCTTACACTTCCTGAGTACCTTGAGGCTGGTAAGGAAAAGTACGAGAACAAGGTGTTCTATGTATCAGACGAGCAGGCTCAGTCACAGTATATAAATATGTTCAAGGAGGAGGGCATGGACGCTGTGTACCTTGTACACAACATTGACAACCCATACATCACTCACCTTGAGTCAAAGAATGAGAATGTTAAGTTCCTTCGTATAGATGCTGACCTTTCAGATAACTTCGTAGGAGAGGCACTTTCAGAGGAGGTTATCAAGGAGTATACTGATAAGCTTTCTGAGAAGTTTAAGAAGGCAACCGGTAATGATAAGCTTAATGTTAAGGTTGAGAACCTTAAGAATGAGGCAATATCATCTATGCTTACTCTCTCAGAAGAACAGAGAAGAATGATAGAGATGATGAAGGCCTACAGCATGGGTGGTCCTATGGATATGGCTATGTTTGGTGGTGAGGGTGAAACTTTAGTCCTTAACGCATCTAACAAGCTTGTTAAGTATGTTCTTGATAATCCAGAGGGCGAGCATGCAGACAAGATTTGCTGCCAGCTCTATGATTTAGCTGTACTTGCTAACAAGCCACTTAGCCCAGAGGCTATGACTGCATTTGTGGCAAGAAGCAATGAGATACTTGGACTTTTAATATAATGTGATATAATAAAGGGGAGTTTGTTGTACAGTAAACTCTCCTTTTTCTTGAAATATTACAATATGAACCGGATATATAATAACTTGTGTGTAAGGTGGTGTGTAATATGAAGATACTAGACTTGTTAAACTATTCTTTTTCTGATAATGAAAAGTATAAAGCAGATGTTGCAAACAGATTACTTAATACATTTTTTACTTCTGTCAATTTTAATGTTCGTTCCAATTATATTCGTTTTTATACAGAAGGATCTAATGATCCTAATGGAAACCGAGTGATATATATTGAGAATATGGGATATACACTTTTAAGTGGTGATGGAGACAGAGGTCATGGTTGGATAGTTGACGGTGTTACAATATGGCAAAATCTTAATAGCAGATTTGATAAGAGAATTATGAATTTATATAATAAGATAGAGGATTCAGAGGAGATATATGAATTTGGAGAAATAGGCTTTATAAATGACTTCGAGGACTTTATAGATTATATGATGAAAAGAGTGTTTAGTCTTGAGGTTTCCTCAGAAGATGTATTTAACAATAGCTCAGTAAAACGATTTTTGGATTACAACATGGATATTAGAAATATATAGAATTGAAAAGAGAGTAAACTATGAGTTTATTAAGTGAAATAGAGTATAAAGAAAAAATTAATACTTCTCTAGATAATAGGGTTATGGTAAGACTAGAAACAACATTTAAGATTCAGCCTGATATTAGAACTTTTCCACTATATTGTAATTTCTGTGGTAAGGTTCAACCAATATTATATGTTCACTATGGTTCTAGATATGGTCATGTTGGCTCCTGTAACTGTGAGTATTGTCAAAAGGTAATAGATGTAACAGATGGAGATAATATTGTTACATATATCAAGACTGGTGGAAGAGAACTTCAGTTTAATGAGCTATATCTTTTGGATTGGAAATATATATCAGGGTTAAGTGAAGATAAAGCCAAGTTGGTGGAGGACGCCTTAAGCTCATATCAGGATGAATATATTACGGTAAATCAGCTTTGTGAAAATGTTGAAAATGTATTAGGGATAAAGGATTATCCTATAAAAAGGTATATTACTGATAAAAACTATAGCTTTTTGCCACAGGATATAAATAGATGGATTAGCTTGCTTGCTGCAATAGGTGCCAAACTTCCAGAGTATGTCAGTGTAATAGAAGAGGAAGCTATTGATTCTGTTAATGTAGAAAATAATGCTATAGAAAATAATGCTATAGAAAATAATACTGTAGAAATAAATTTAGCAGAAAAAAAAACAGACGAAAATAAATTAGTAGAAAGAAATATAATAAAAAGAAATATAACAGATAGAACACTGTCGGATAAGGATAGAAAGTATTTGTTAAGTAAATCCATACCTTGGATTGTAGTTGGATTATTGATTGTTGTATTTTTGGGTGTACAGGTTTTTATGACCTTGGCAGAATATATTACCATGGGTACTATATTAATAGGTGGAAATGTGAAGGATATGACACTTTATATTTTCATATTATGTATACTTATTTCTTTTGGCGGTGGATTAATATTTAAAGGTGTAAAGATTCTTTCTGATATGCCAAATATGCTTGTAAAACAGGTTGATGTGACCAACATAGTTAGTGAAAAGCATACATTTTTCTATAAAGCAGAATTTAAGATGCCTGTAAATGGCAAAAATAAAACAATGTTTGCACCGGTTGCCTTTGGTGATGTTAGTAGAATTAGAAATACCTGTAAGGCAATGCTATACTATGTTCCTAATAAATCCTATTTGCTAGGAAAATGTGAAGAAATGATTTGTAAAAAAATGGATTTAAAAGGTGACCGTATACCAAAACCTGATAATTTACTAGATATGGATGGTAATCAGAGGTTAGCAGTACTTCGTAAAATTAGGAATGCAGCATGGATAAGAATTTTAGAATCAGTTTTAATTCCGTGTGGATTTGGATTAGGTATATATTTTGTGCTAAATATAATAAGTGGTAAATCTAATTCGACGGATTCCTATATTATGATGGCCTGCTTTGGTACAATTATAATATTTTTGTATTACATAGAGAGTTTTGTGAAAAGTATTAGTAGATTATTTCACATTAAGGAATTGAAAAAAAGCCATATATATTGGGTGGTAGTGCCTGTAACTCAGTGTACTCGTTCTGTAAATATATTTGAGCGATGGTATAGATATGCTCATTATATATATGGTGGGAAACCCCATAAGGATTGGATGTTAATTGGAAAATATCCAATAGATAAGGTTACTTGTCTTGTGTCAGAAAAAGATACCTCCAAGCCATATGCATATATGCATAGTTGGTTTAAAGGAATACTTTACTAAAAGAGGGGATTAAGAGATGGAAAAGAGCAAGAAAGCATTTCATATTGCTTTGATTGTGTTCGGAGCAAGCGTATTGTTAGCAATTTTACTTGATTTATTAAAGCTTACAGTTGGTGTGGATTATAAGAAGGTTTCAGCTCAGGTTGAAAGTATGGAAGTGATTAATTCGGGCACTAGGAAGCATAAAAGCACTGAATATAAGGCTTATGTGAATTACAATGGAAAAAGCTATAGAGTACAAAATCTAAATAATGTAAAGGATTGGAATAGACTTAAACCAGACAAAACAGTTGATATGTACCTTTGTGATGGTGAAATATACGCAAGTGTAAATAGCATTGTAGGTGATACTCCTATGGGGCGAGTGGCATTTATGTCAATTATTGCATCTATGATAGTGTTCTTCATTATGATATTTTATTATGATGCATATTGGAAAGAGAAGAAAAAGATTAATAATTTTAAATAATATAATAAATATACATATGCAGAGACAAGCTAATTGATTGTCTCTGTATTTTTTTGTTGAAGAACTTTTTATATTGACAAAGCCAACACATTAGAATATCTTATAATAAGGTTATTTTATAGTGGGATAACTATATATAATAACTATATTTCGAAAGGATTGCGTTTTAAACGTACAGGTAGAATAAGATGAAGATTTTTAATACTTTAACTAAGAAGAAGGATGATTTTACTCCTATAAATGAAGGTAAGGTAGGTATCTATGTATGTGGACCTACAGTTTATGATTATATTCATATCGGTAATGCAAGACCTATGATAGTATTTGATACTCTCAGAAGATACTTTGAGTACAAGGGATATGAGGTTAACTATGTATCTAACTTTACTGATGTAGATGACAAGATTATCAAGAAGGCAAATGCTGAGGGCGTTGACTCAAAGGTTATATCAGAGAGATTTATCGAAGAGTGTAAGAAGGATATGGCTTCCCTTAATGTTAAGGAGGCTACAACACATCCTAAGGCAACTGAGGAAATCGATGATATGATAGCTATGGTTCAGACTCTTATCGAGAAGGAGTATGCTTACGAGGTAAATGGTACTGTTTATTTCAGAACCAGAAAGTTCTCAGATTACGGTAAGCTTTCAAAGAAGAACCTAGATGACCTTAGAGCTGGTAACAGAGAGCTTAAGGTTTCGGGACAGGATGAGAAGGAAGATGCACTTGACTTCGTTCTCTGGAAGCCTAAGAAGGAGGGCGAGCCTTCATGGCCATCACCTTGGGGCGATGGTAGACCAGGCTGGCACTTAGAGTGTTCTGTTATGTCTAAGAAATACATCGGCGATGTTATTGACATTCACGCAGGTGGAGAGGATCTTGTATTCCCTCATCACGAGAATGAGATAGCACAGAGTGAGGCTGCAAATGATGCAGAGTTTGCAAGATATTGGATGCATAACGGTTTCCTTAAGATTGACAATGAGAAGATGTCTAAGTCTCTTGGTAACTTCTTCACAGTAAGGGAAATCGGTGAGAAGTATGATTTACAGGTTATTAGATTCTTTATGCTTTCAGCTCATTACAGAAGTCCGCTTAACTTCTCAGCTGAGCTTGTAGAGTCATCAAAGAATGGTTTAGATAGAATTAAGACAGCTGCATCACGTCTTGAAGAGGTTATGAGTGCAGGTGCTGATGGTGCTATGACTGAGACAGAAGTAGCAAATGTAGCAACTATGGAAGAGTATGTTAAGAGATACGAGGCTGCTATGGAGGATGACCTTAATACTGCAGATGCTATTTCTATTATCTTCGAATTAGTTAAGCTTATTAACACATCTGTGGCTGATGATACAACTAAGGA
>SVEI01000018.1 GCA_015057445.1 Lachnospiraceae bacterium
ACTTGCATACTGCTTTCTCCTTCCTAATAAAAATCCTCCAAGTGTAAATATAACTGTCATAACAAGAAGTGTTATTATATTCTCATTAAATCTATCATAGTTTTCGTATACCTTAAGGGAATATAGAGCGTCACAAAGTCTGGCTGCCGGGTTAATCTTTTCAAGGATAGGACAATACATATGAATCATAGGCTTCACCATCTGAAGCATAAGTCCACTCATAAAGCAGCTAATAAGTGAATACGCTACCGCAATAGCCTCTTTTACGCCCTCCGAAAGCTTGCCTATACTTCCTATAAAGAAGCCTGAAGTAAGACCTACCATATTTCCTACAAATATAGTTAGAATAATTCTTGGAATCTCATCTCCAAAATTTACACCTATTAACAATAGGTACACAAAGGCTATGCAGGTCATAGCTGAAAGTAAAATCCATATAGCCGAAAGTCCTGATATAAGCTGAGTCAAACCACCTGTATTTGATACGTTCTTTCTTGCACCTATGGTAGAGAGATTAGCTTGGTTATTAATTGTAAAAGCAACTCCTGCAAAGCTGGCGAATAGACATGACATTGCAATAAGGTTAAAGAAATAATCTGAATACGCATCCATATTTGCCTTCTTGCCCAAGCTTATCCCTTCATTGTTACTAGCTTCACTAAAAAGCTTCTCCACAGCAGCCATCTGAGCCTCAGGTCCTTTACCAGAAAGGTCAGTCATAATTGTTACTATCTGATGGTAATTAGCCACTATAGTTGACAGGATACTTTCCTGAATACCGTTACCATTTACCATAAGCTTTAACATTCCGTCCTCTGAATAAAAGAAGCCTATCGTATCGTCAGTAAGAAGCTCCTTGCCCTCCTCAAAGGAATCCACGTAGGTTACAGCTAAAAGCTTTTCTCCACTTTCAACTATGGAAATATCCTCTATCATATCACTAAAATTCTTCTGCACCGCTTCATCATCCAAGTATACAACCACCGGAATGTTGCTCTGAAGCTGTTCAAATTCATAAGCATTTCCAAAGGTTGAATAAAACAGTGTTCCAAGAATAACTGTAAATATTAAGCTCCAGAATATCTGATCCTTACTTCTTAGTGTTATTAAAAATGTATATTTAAAGTTATGCCAAAACATATGCTATGCCTCCTTATCTCGAAGCTCTTTACCTGTAATCTCAAGGAATACATCATTTAAGGTTGGAAGCTCTGAGTAAACTCTACCACATGGAATATTGTTATCATTAATATAGTTAAGAACATTAATAAGATTGTGCTTTCCGCCACTGCACTTAACCTGAAGCTTTCCATCCTCTACATTTGCGCTATATACATGATTTATTTTACCGATTGCTTCAAGCTGTTCCTTGGTAACGTCAATCTTCTCTATATAGATTGTCTCTGTGTTCTTAATCATCTTCTTAAGCTCATCCTTGGTACCAAGGGCTAAGTTCTTGCCCTTATCCATAATGGCAATTCTGGTACAAATCTGCTCAACCTCCTCCATATAATGAGAGGTATAAATGATTGTAGCACCATTTTTGTTAAGCTCCTCGATTCCCTCAAGAATCTTATTTCTACTCTGTGGATCAACTGCAACAGTTGGCTCATCCATAATAATTAGCTTTGGCTTATGAGCAATACCACAAGCTATATTGAGTCTTCTAAGAAGACCTCCTGAAAGCTTCTTAGGATAAAACTTCTTGAAATCCTCAAGACCTACAAATGTAATTGCGTCCTCTACATATTCCTTTCTCTTGACCTTATCCTTTATGTATAGTCCACAGAAGTAATCTATGTTTTCGTATACTGTAAGCTCATCAAAAACTGCCACATTCTGCATTACCACACCGATATTTCTCTTTGCCTCATAATTGTCAGGTGTCATCTTCTTACCAAATACCTCAACCTCTCCCTTGTCATAGGAAAGAAGTGATAATATGCAATTAATTGTAGTTGTTTTTCCTGAGCCGTTAGGTCCCAAAAGTCCGAACACCTCACCCTCCTTTATCTCTAAGTTAAAGTGATCAAGGGCAAGCACCTCTTTGTATCTCTTAACCAAATTCTCTATCTTTACTACTGCTTCACTCATGTGACTACCTCCTAATTGTTCTTGTATTATTGTATATTGCTTTCTTATTTTCCTTATACACATAATACGACTATTTAAAATGCTTTGTAAGTGCAAAATGTAAAAAAAGGATATGACAAATGTCACATCCTCCTTATACATATTTACATTATACTTAGCTGTTCATTCCAAACACTAATCTCTTTATTAATTTCTGATAGGTCATTATTTAGCTTATACTCTAACTCTCTTAACCTACATATATAATCATCCATCCTATTCATATTATTTGCAATTCTATCTCTTACCTGCATATCTGAAAAGAAATTGTCAAAAAGCACGTCAAAGGTCCTTGTTGTTCCGTCGATGTAATCCAAATCCATATCAAACGCTATACTTATGTCACTTAATTCAGCTTTCATATTGAGCGCCGAATTCTTCATAACTGACACAGCACGACCAACCTTGTCTAATGAAGAATATTTTAATATATCAGCGAAAAGTTCCCCACCAAACATATCCCAGGTAGATGCACCATCTGCACTATGCAAATGTCTCATAACCTCATCTGCATGATATAGGGTTTCTCTTACTGCATTTATTGCCTCTTCATATTCCTTTCTTTTATATAGGAGCTTGTTTACCTCTTCAGTATATGCCTGTGATTCATCGGAATACTGATAGCGACTCTTAATACTTCTAAGCTTTTTAGTAATCTCATTAGCATTATTGCTTATCTGACCCTCTAGGTTAAGTACCTCCTGATTAGCATATTCAAGCTGATATACTAATTCATCATAGTGCTGCTTGGCTGATATATATTCCCTATACTCCTTCTCAAGCTTTGCCTCGTAGTTGCCGGTAATCTTAGCAATCATTTGACTCATAGAGCTTCTCTCTAATACATCATAATCGTGCTTTTCCTTTTCCACCACGTAGCGAAACTCTTCAATCTGATTTTGTCTCTCATATAAACTTTGCTTCATATTCTCCAGCTTCTTTGTCAAAACTTTTCCATCAGCCTTAAGCTGTTCATATTCCAATAATTCCTCTTTAAATCCCATTTTATTTCTCCTCATTAATTATATAATTATCCAAACATAAATTCATATGTAAATCCTAGCATATCTAGTTCAAGTTTAAATTGATTACCATAAATATTATATTCTACAGGCTCCATTTCATCAAGAAATTTGTGTTTTTAATCTATTTGAGAAAAGTTTTTTAATTAAAGGTTTGTAATCTATCTCATTTTATATTATATTAATATAGATACAATAAATTAATAAAGGAGAAAAGTATGGATCTTAGAGAGTTTTCAGAGGTTACTCCTGAGCTTGTACGCTTAGCTAATATATGTGAGACCCATGACTTAATCGATACTAGCTTGTATGCTAAGTACAATGTTAAGAGAGGTCTCCGAGATTTAGATGGCAAGGGTGTACTTACAGGTATAACCGAAATTTCAACAATTAACGCATATCGCGAAATCGATGGTGTTACTACCCCTATCGAGGGTGAGCTTTTTTATCGTGGAATAAATATCTATGATTTGGTAGATGGATTTACAAGTGAAGATAGATTTGGATACGAGGAGACCGTTTATCTTCTCTTATTCGGGGAGCTACCGAATCGTACTGAACTCGAAAATTTCCAATCAATGTTGGGACACTACAGAAAACTTCCTCGTAATTTTACTAGAGACGTTATTATGACTGCACCAAATAAGGATATTATGAATGCTCTAGCAAAAAGTATCCTCACTCTTAGTTCATATGATAAGAATACATCTGATATTAGTATTCCTAATGTACTTCGTCAGAGCATCGAGCTTATAGCTAACTTCCCTACTCTAGCAGTATATGCTTATCTGGCACACAGACATTACAACTTAGGACGTGGAATGTATATTCATACCCCTAAGGCTAATCTTTCTACCGCAGAGAATCTTCTACGTATGTTGAGAAAGGATAAATCATTTACTGATACAGAAGCAAAACTGCTTGACCTTGCCTTGGTACTACACGCGGAACATGGTGGTGGTAATAATTCCACCTTCACAACACATGTTGTAACATCATCAGGTACAGATACATATTCATCTGTTGCCGCATCTCTTTGTTCTCTTAAGGGACCTAAGCACGGTGGCGCAAATGTAAAGGTTAAGCTTATGTTTGACGATCTTAAAGAACATGTAACTAATTGGGATGATGAATCCCAGATAAGACAGTACTTAAGTGATATTCTTGACAAAAAGGCTTTCGACAAAGCCGGTCTTATATATGGTATGGGACATGCAGTGTATTCACTTTCTGACCCAAGAGCAAATCTGTTTAAAAAATTTGTCAAGAAGCTTTCTGAGGAAAAAGGAAGACAAGAAGAATATGCACTGTATAAGAATGTAGCACGAATTGCAAAGGAAGTTATTGCAGACAAGCGAAAGATATATAAGGGTGTCAGCCCTAATATCGACTTCTACAGTGGCTTCGTATACAGTATGCTGGAGCTTCCACACGAGCTTTTTACTCCACTATTTGCAGTTGCAAGAATTGCAGGTTGGAGTGCTCACAGAATCGAAGAGCTTATCAATGCTAACAAGATAATAAGACCTGCTTATATGTCCATAGCTCCTAACAGGGAGTATATACCTATAAGTAAGAGAGATTAAATAAAAAAATCGGTTCTTTCGAACCGATTTTTTTATTTATAAGCTTGCCTCAAGTGTAGTTCTAATAGCCTTAATAAAGTCCTCGCTATTAAGTACAGTAACATTCTCCAATGATGTAATAAGAGCTAAATCTTTAGTCATCTTTCCTTCCTCAATAGTCTTAATCGTTGCTGCCTCAAGCTTATCTGCAAATGTCATAAGCTCAGGAAGGTTGTCAAGTTCTCCACGCTTTCTTAATGCACCTGTCCACGCAAAAATAGTTGCAACTGAATTAGTTGAAGTCTCCTCACCAGCAAGATGCTTGTAGTAGTGTCTCTGAACGGTTCCGTGAGCTGCCTCATACTCGTACTTTCCATCTGGTGATACAAGCACTGAAGTCATCATAGCAAGCGAACCAAATGCTGATGAAACCATATCACTCATAACATCTCCATCGTAATTCTTACATGCCCAGATGTATCCACCCTCTGACTTCATTACTCTTGCAACAGCATCGTCTATAAGTGTATAGAAGTACTCGATACCTGCTGCATCATACTTCTCCTTATACTCTGCATCAAAAATCTCCTGGAAGATATCCTTAAATGTATGGTCGTACTTCTTAGATATAGTGTCCTTAGTTGCAAACCAAAGTGTCTGCTTAGTATCAAGAGCATAGTTAAAGCAGCTTCTCGCAAAGCTCTCAATAGAACCATTAATATTATGCATACCCTGAATAATACCAGGCTCACTAAAATTATGTATAAGCTCTCTTATCTCAGTTCCATCCTCTGCTGTATATACAAGTTCTGCCTTACCAGCTGCTGGAATTTTCATCTCACTTGCCTTATACACATCACCATAAGCATGTCTTGCAATGGTAATAGGCTTCTTCCAATTCTTAACACATGGCTCAATACCCTTTACAATGATTGGTGCTCTAAATACAGTACCGTCAAGAATTGCACGAATTGTTCCATTAGGACTCTTCCACATTTCCTTCAAATCATACTCTGTCATACGAGCAGCATTTGGAGTTATAGTTGCACACTTAACAGCAACTCCATACTTCTGTGTAGCGTAAGCTGAATCAAAGGTAACCTTATCATCGGTTTCATTTCTATACTGTAATCCAAGATCGTAATACTCTGACTTAAGATCAATAAAAGGATAAATAAGTTCATCCTTAATTATCTTCCAGAGAATTCTTGTCATCTCATCTCCATCCATCTCAACAAGCGGAGTAGTCATCTTTATCTTTTCCATATTTGCCTCCTATAAAACCTACAAAAATCGTTTTTTATTGTAACATAAACAATGAAAATTTGAAACATATCTTTCACATTTTTTACAATATATTTTCCATACTTTTGTCCTAAATCTAAATTTCATTGATAAATACCTACTTTTATAATAAAATAACACTATCTTAATAATAAAAAGGAGTAATTATGAGTTTTACATACACCGTACCAAAAAGAAAAACCAATAGAATCACATATCGAATAACAGGAAGCATATTTTTTCTTGTAGCATTTTGCCAATTCATTCTAGTAGCTATGGGCTACGGAAACTATAAGATACTTGCCCTTATATTTGCCTTATTTTTAGGTTCCTATGGCATTTATTTAATCTCAGCATCTTTCAGGAAACAAGCCTTTGATATCACTTATCAATTCAATGACGATGGATTAAAAGTCATCCATCACTACGGTGAAACACAATATTCATTTGAACAAATTGAATTCGTTACTATGGTAATTGCAGATGAAAATATGATGTTTTATGTGCTAAATGTAAAAACCACCAAAGATGTGTATTCCATTCCATTTACAATGAAGGGAGAGCTTTGCGAGAAGATTTACGAATTTGTTAATTCTCGAATAAAGCATGACGATGATGAATCTTAATAGCTCACTATTTAATATACCACTTGTTAATAATGTTCTATATTATGATACCATTGATTCCACTAATAACAAAGCCAAGGAACTAGCCAAAAGGGGTAGCGTCCATGGTAGTTTAGTTGTGGCAAAAAGTCAAACTTCTGGCAAAGGACGACTAGGAAGAAGCTTTGACTCCCTGTCAGATGATGGATTATACTTCAGTTTGATGCTTAGACCAAGAGTTAATCCTAACCATCTTTCTGGCATAACATTAGTTGCAGCCCTAGCGGTTTCCAAATCCATTGATAAAATAAGTAGCACAAAAACTTCTATAAAATGGCCCAATGATATATACTTAGGTCAAAAAAAGTTAGCAGGTATACTTACAGAAGCTGGCTCTGATTATGTAGTTTTGGGTATTGGGATAAATGTTAATACATCAAGTTTTAATGATGAACTTTTACACACGGCTACATCATTGTACCTTGAAACTACCACTATATTTCAAAAAGAAGACTTGCTTGAGCATATATTATATGAATTTAGTGCATTATATGATCAATTTATAAAATCAGATACACTGAGTTTCATGACAGAAGATTATAATCGCCGTTTAGGATGTCTAAACAAAGAAGTATATATTATTCCACAAAATCGTTCTTTGCAAAGCAATAATCCATCACTAATAGATGTTTCGGACTTATCTCCTATGACCTGTAATGGTATTAACTCAGAAGGTGCTCTTATATGTTATGACGAGCAAAATAAAATACATTTTATAAATTCTGGAGAGGTGTCTTTAAGAATAATCTAAACCATTATTACCACCTTAAAATACCTATAGCATTTCGACAAAATATTTGTTATAATTAAGTATATTTATACGGATTATATATTCTTATGGAGGGTATCATGGAAGAAAAGAGAAAATATGAGCGACTTCCTATAAAGCTTAAGCTTGAGGTATCTAACCTTTTTAAGCAGGACGGAATCAAAATTGAAAACTTAGATAGCGAGATTGAAGTATTTGATATTTCCAAAGCTGGTATAGGCTTTATGTCAGATAGCAAGTTACCTATAGACTACTATTTTAATGCAACTATTGAATTTGAGAATACAGATGAGATTATACTTTCAGTAGTTAAAATCCTTTACATCAAGTCTATTGGTGGCTCAGGATACAGATATGGATGTGAATTTGTAGGACTTCCTTCTATGTATCATCGTTTATTTGATGAATATGCTAAAAGTCTTTAAGATTTGTCATTGATTCATATATGCATAAAAAACCCCACTTAAAAACAAGTTATATTGTTCAAGTGGGGTTTTTTGTGTTTATGCTAGTATTTGTTAATACTTTACTGAATAGGAATTAACTTTATATCATCTCTATCCACCGACTTCTGTGGATTTGTAATAATTATACTAAGTATACCATCCTTGTATGCTGCAGTTATATCTTCCTGCTTGATTTTTGTGCCTACAAAAAAGCTTCTCCTACAACTTGTAGCAAGTCTTTCCTTAAGAATATAATTAATTTTGGTATCATCCTTTTCTAAAGTTTCTGGTTTTGAAGCTATAATAGTAAGAGTTCCATCTACCAATTCAGCGGTTACATCTTCTCGAGAAAAACCTGGAATTTCAATTTCTAATAAATAATTTCCATCTCTCTCTTGGATATCTGTTCTCATCATATTAGGAATAGATACAGAAGCATTGTCAAATAAGTTAAATGTTTGGTTTTCAAATATCATATAACTACCTCCTTATATCATTCTACAATTTTACTGCTATATTAAATGCTACTAATAGTTACATATCCTCTTCCATAGCATCTAAAAACTCTTTCAATTCTTCCCTTGCCTGACTAATTGCGTTCTTGTCCTGTTTATCAAGAATCTCTTCAAACTGAGTCATTCTCTGTTGAATAAGTCTACGTCTATCTCCTGTAGCCTCCTCATACATCCTATCTCCTCTGAACATAAGAAGCTTGTTTTCTTCCTGATCTCTAGGATGAATTTTTAGACTCTCTAAAGCTTTCATTCGCTCTTCTATCTCAGCATCAGTCATGTCGTTATCTTCATTCTTAATAATTACCTTCTTGGTAACTTTTGTGGATATAACCTTTACAATAACTTCTAATATAGAATTGACGTCATAAGTATATGTTACATCTACAGCTTCCTGACCAGAAGGTCCAACTGGAACTGCCACAACAATATCTCCTAGATATACATTATTTCTAGCATATCTGCTTTCTCCCTGAAGAATCTTCACTCTAATCTCACTTTGATTGTCGCTAGCTGTATAAAGTCGCTCAGTTTTACTAGTTGGAATAACTGTGTTTCGCTCAATTATAGGAAGATAGTGTCCATTTTCTTTGTAGCCACCGCTTCTTGTAACAACAACCTCAGTACCTAGAGTAAACGGACATACATCTGTAAGTATTACCTCTCGTACAGCTTCATTTCTCTCTTTCATAGCAGCTTGAGTTGCTGCTCCAACTGCAACAACCTCATCTGGATTTATATCCGTATTAGGAAGACGTCCAAATAATCTGCTGACAAATCTTCTTACGATAGGAAGCTTAGTTGCTCCACCCACCATTATTACTTCATCAATATCTGCTAGCTTGATATTTGCATCCTTCAAACTTCTCTCTATAGGTCTTTTTATCTTTGCCAAAAGAAGCTGACATGCTTTCTCGTAATCAGACAAAGAAACCTCATATTCATAGGTTTCCTCACCTATTTTACACTTCATGATGGAAGTCTTTCCATCTTCAAATCCTATCTTGCACGCTTCAGCTTGTTTTCTAATATGAACTCTTGTCTTAACATCTAGTTCATCTAAATCAATTTCATTATCCTTAGCAAACATTTGCTCAAGAATTTCTGTAAAATCCTCGCCTCCTAAGAAGTTATCACCTGCAACAGCTCTAACCTCCATAATATTATCATAAAGCTCAAGTATTGATACATCAAATGTACCTCCACCCAAATCAAATACCAAAAATTTTGTATCTGCATTCTTCTTATCTAATCCATAAGCAATAGCTGCAGCTGTTGGCTCACTTACTATTCTCTCTACTACAAATCCAGCCAATTCTCCCGCTTTTTTTGTAGCCTTTCTTTGAGCATCATTGAAATAAGCTGGCACACTAATCACAGCCTCTTTGACTTCCTGTCCAAGATACGCTTCTGCGTCTTCCTTAAGTGACTTCAATATAAGGCTAGAAAGTTCTTCTGGAAGAAACTTTCTCTCCCCCAACTCATATTCCTTAGTAGACCCCATACTTCTTTTAAACACGTCCGCTGTCTCACTTGGATGAGTCTGTTTTCTTTCTTTTGCAGTTTTTCCCACATATACTGTACCATCAGCATCAATACTTACTACTGATGGAGTCAAATTATCACCAAGCTTATTTGGAATAATCTTGGCTGTATCTTCATGGAAATAGCCTATCAAACTATTAGTTGTTCCTAAATCGATTCCTACTATCATTTTCCTTCTATCCTCTTTAAACATTTTACGTACAAAGCATTATGTCCACATATAGACAAGGCTTGTTTATAACACAGCCTTGCGCTTTCATAATCTTTCATCGCTTCATAGATAAGTCCTTTCTCATATAAAGCATCATGACAACTACTATAAAAGCATCCACTGCATCGCTTCATTTTAAATGCCTTATCTATTATTACCATAGCTTCCTTATATTTTCTTAAAGCTCTATGAAGTCTAGACATATTAATACATGCATCTGGATTAGTCATATTTGTGGGTTCAACCAATGCCTTTTGTACATACTTTTTTAAATCCTGTCGTAATGGATTCTTCTTTTTTATAACCTCTACTAATTCACTATAATAATTTTGTTTACAATCAATGTCAAGTTTTACAGCTGTTTCATAGTGCTTAACAGCTTGGTCATAAAGTCCGTTATCCCTAAAAACTTCTCCCATAATTCCATAAAACTCTGCTTGATTTCCAAAACGATTTATAGCTAATTGAAATGTCTCGTTTGCTCTGCTAAGATATCCTTCTTCTCCATATATCGAAATAAGGCTGACTACACATTGTTTTACATTTTCATCATAGTCGAATTTGTTGATACACTCCTCTAAAACCTTAGTGGCATAATTTATATCTCCCATTCTAAGCGAAAGTTCAGCTAAATCATAGCCAACATCTGGATTTAAACCAAACTCTTCGATGTACATATCGTATACTACCTTGCTATCGTCAAAACGATTCATACATTGCAAAGTTCTGGCTTTATATATATATAGTTGAGATTTTGCCGAATCATCACCTGTGAATTTTAAAGCTATATCATAATTATCTAAAGCCTTACAAAACTCTCTATGAGTCTCATATATTAGACCAATTCGACTGTAACAAAAACCATTTTCAGGATCTAATTTTATAGCTTCTTCAAAATCCTCCAATGCACTCTTATATCTCTTGAAAAATCTGTTAAGTGTACCACGATTAACATAAGAAATAACATCTGGAGCAATTTCAATTTGTCTGGTAAACATATCCATGGATTTAGTAAGTTTTCCTTGATTTTTTAGGATGATTCCCATCCTTCCACAAACATTTTTGTGATTAGGCTCTAGTTTTAATAGCTCCTCATATATCTCTAATGCTCTCTGTGACTTACCACTCATCTCATTGCAAAATGCTTTAAGTTCCATAAGTTTCACAGGGTTATCAAAATCCGTAGGATTTTCGTTGCTACTAACATTTACCGTATCTAATATTTTTATAGCCTCCTCATACTTATCCTCTGCCACTAATATTTTACCTTGACAATAATTCATTCTGTCACTGTCAATCTCCATTGCCTTGTACCTTTCTACAACACCTCTTGCACCTTCAATTTGATTGAATTTCAGATACACTCCTATCTGTGTTTCATAAGGTTCTGCAATATATGGATATATTTCCATAGCTTTACTAGAAGCATCTATAGCTTCTTTGATAAATTCTAACTTAAGACTAGCTTTACTTTTATAATTATATGCTATAAAACTACGTTTTTCTCTATCCAATAAGGCTTCACATACTTCTATGCATTTGCCATAGTTCTTAGTTTCATATTCTAGCTCACACATTGCTTCATAAGCCAAAACAATCTCATCATGTTCCATAGATAAAGCTATTTCTAAATACTTCCTAGCTATTTCATAATCTTTTATTTTAAGATAACAATCACCAATCAGAAAATTAACATAGCCATATCTTTTTTTCTTGTCCTTAGCTTCCTTACTCTCATCATCAGCTGGTATGGCTTCAATAGCTGATTTCCAAGTTCCAAAACACTGTAAAGCCTGATTATACTGATTAAGACATAGATATACTCTTCCCTTTAGGTTATTATACTCACATATCTGTGCTTCATCTGGCTCAAATCCATCCAAATAAGTAATTGCATCCTTAAACTTATATATCTGATACAGTGACCAGCTAATCTCCATAGGAATTTTTTTATCCTGTGGATTTTCCTTATAATCATTCTCTAATTCCTTGATTAATTCTGTATTTGCTCGAATCATTCCTGTCCTAGCACTGTTATCATAGTGATTAATTCTAAGCAATTCCATAAATATATCCCTGGATTTTGCATACTCGCCTATACACATCTTTTGTTCGGCAATCTTGCCTTTCATTACATAATTATCAGGCTTAATCTCCAATGCTTTTTCATAATATTCCCCCGCATCTTCGTAATCACCTAAAAGCAACTTAATATCTCCACATATTCCCATAAAATTAATATCTTCAGGAAAGTCTGAGTGTAGTATAATTGCATCTTGAAACAAATCCTCGTACACACTCTTCCTGTTTTCTAATTCATTTTCTGTTTCTTGTTCAATATCTATATTTTCAAATTCTTGTAATCTTGACTTAATTTTGAGCATCTCAAAATAAGGGTGATACACATCCATATCACCAATTAAGTTAATCAATTTCTTTTGTTCTTGATACTCATGCTTTCTTATTGCCAAATCCAGTCTAAAATACCTGTCTAAAAAGGTATCAGCCACATCGTCCCTACATTCTAACAAGGAGAAATCGAGCACATCATCATATATTGAATTATTAATGACATACTCTATAAAATTTTCTGGATAGATTTCAGACAATTCTTTATATCTAGCCTCTATATCAAATCGCTCTACAATCAATCTCCAAACATCCTTTGGCACAAAAAACTTGTCCATAAGAAACCTAATAAGAACATCAAATGAATCTTGAGAGCTATCCAAGGCTACAAACTCATCTCTATCTAATAATTCCTCCCACTCCATAACACTTATTCTTCTAGAATAATTGTTATATACTGATTTTATCTCTCTAAGTAAATTTGAATCATCAGTTAAATCTTCTCTATCACCCATTACTTCTGCAAGTCTTAGCGCTTCCTCATAAGCTTCTCTAAGACGCATGAAACCTTCTGGATCATCCTCTGGATTCACAGTTTTTAATTGTTTTCGATATGCAATTTTAAGCATTTCCTTATCCTTGGTTTCATCACATCCAAGAATTTCCCAAATCATCATAAAGTTCCTCCATTGAAGATAAACTAAAGGATAAGGACGAGGTAAATGAACTCCTCGTCCTTTGACTCTCTACTCCACTAAGCCAGGTACTCCTTAAGAGCATCCTCCCACTGTGGAAAGGTAAAATCTGTAGTAAGCTTTAACATATAATTGTCAAGCACTGAATAAGCTGGTCTCTTCGCTGGTGTTGGGTACTGATCTGTTGTAATATGATTAACTTTTGCATCCACACCTGCGTATTCAAATATTTTCTCTGTAAAATCAGCCCATGAACAATATCCCTCACATGTACCATGGAATAATCCATAGTTCTCAGTTGGTTCAAGAACATGAATCATCTCTGCAAGACTCTTAGCACTAGTTGGAGATCCAATTTGGTCGCATACAACACTTACTTCGCCTTTTTCTTTTCCTAGAGTGAGCATTGTTTGAACGAAGTTCTTTCCTTCTCCATAAAGCCACGCTGTTCTTATAATAAAGTATTTATCTGAAAACTTCTTAACAAATTCCTCCCCTTCAAGCTTTGTCTTACCATATGCGCCAAGTGGAGCTACCGGTGAAAACTCATTATATGGTTCTGTGTTTGTTCCATCAAATACATAATCAGTTGATACATGAATCATCTTTGCTCCAACCTTTGTGGCTGCGATACTAAGATTTCTAGGTCCGATTGCATTAATTTTATATGCCAAATCCCACTGAGTTTCGCATGCATTTACATTTGTGTGTGCAGCACAATTAATAATTACTTCTGGTCTATGCTCTAATACAAATGAAATCACCTGATCCACATTAGTTATATCAAGCTCTGCAACATCTGTATTGATAAGCTGCACATCCTCTCCTTCATATACTTTATTAATAGCTCTTCCAAGCTGTCCGTTACATCCTGTTACCAATATTTTCTTCATATCTTACTGTCCTCCAATATTTTACTCATTCTTACCAGATTCATTATCTGCTTCAACTGGTACATACTCCTCAAAAACAAATTCCTCTTCCTTCTTGAAGGCTTCTGTACTATCCTTCTTAAGAATAACAAGGGCTGTCTGGAATAGAAGTTTTATATCAAGCCAAAGGCTGTATTCCTCTATATACATTAAGTCCAAAATTAGTTTATCCTTAGGAGAAGTATTATACTTACCTGCAATCTGAGCATATCCCGTGATACCTGCTTTTACTCTTAATCGATATTCGAACTCTGGTAATACAGATGTATAATTAAATATATTTGCAAGCATCTCTGGTCTTGGTCCTACCACACTCATATCACCCTTAAGCACATTAATAAACTGTGGTATCTCATCGACCCTATATTTTCTAAGTATCTTTCCTACCTTAGTAACTCGCTCATCATTCTCTATAACAGAATAATTCTCAACATCCTCTTTCATTGTTCTAAGCTTATACACAGAGAAAATCTTACCACCTCTAGTAGCTCGATTCTGCTTGAATATAATACTTCCTCCATCTTCTGCCTTTATTGCAATAGCTGAGATAAGCAAAAGCGGAGATGTTAACACAAGTGCTATTACAGAAATAATCACATCAGATATTCTCTTTATAATCTTCTGCTCTAAAGTAAGTCCCTTAGAAATATTACCTAACATAGATACATCATCTAGTATAACATGCTTTGAGTTTGTCTCTATAACATCATGCATATCCGGATTAAAGAAAACATTTTTCATATTCTGATAGCAGTACTCTACAATAGCTGTTCTCTCTCTTACTGGAACATCATATATGAACACCGTATCTCTTTCATTAATATAATCCTTAAGATTAACATCTCTATAGTCAGCTATCTTTGTAACCTTGTACTGAAGCTTATATTTTCTAATTCCCTTTATTACCTCATTAAGACTCCTTTGTGAAGATGTTATAATCACACAATCTTCAGGATCAAACAGCGTAAAATAAAGCTTATTTCCACCATAAGTAAATATAAATATGATTATAAATTGTATGAAGAATATCAAGAAAAGTAAAGCAGGTTGTTCTAGCTCAAAGGTTTTATTATTTCGCTCATTTGTATTCATAACAGAAAGCATCAACATTGATAAAACATCTGTAAACGCTATTGTAAGAATCAAAGAATGCATAATAGGTTTACTCTTACGCTTTCCTACATCATATCTTCCATAAATATTAGAAAACATATAGGACATTATAAGATAAGTTGCTATTACAACACCAGATGTTCTAGAAATATTAAGAAGCTGCCAGTTCTTTACTGCATACAATCCATAAAATGTCCAAAAAAGTAACACATGCATTGCAAGCTTTAGCAAAAACACTATTGAATTTTCAAGCTTTCTAAGATTCGATTTCATTGTTATCCCTTATAACTGTTCGTATCCCTTGTCCTTAATTACTTTTACTACAGAATCCACACATTCCTTACATATTTCATCTGTCTCAGCTTCTACCATAACTCTAATCAGTGGTTCAGTACCACTTTGTCTAAGTAAAATTCTACCATTATCGCCTAATTGTTCCTCAACCTTATTTGTAGCAGCTAACACATCTTCATCATTCATAACTGCATCCTTACTACTTACTCTCACATTCACCAAAAGTTGTGGGAAAATCTTAAGCTCTCTTGTAAGCTCTGATAAGCTACTCTTGTTTTCTATCATAACCTCCATGACTTTTAGAGAGGTTAATACTCCATCACCTGTTCTGGCATTCTTAGAGAAGATAATATGACCACTTTGCTCTCCACCTAAAATATGTCCATTTTCCATCATATTTTCATAGACATACTTATCACCTACTGCCGTCTTCTCATAACTTATGCCTTCCGCATCAAATGCCTTATAAAGTCCTAAGTTAGACATAACAGTAGTAACAACTGTATTATTATTAAGTCTTCCCTTATCTCTTAAATACTTTCCACAAATATATAAAATAGCATCTCCATCAACTAAATTACCCTTTTCGTCTACTGCAAGACATCTGTCCGCATCTCCATCATAAGCAAATCCAGCATCAAGACTATTTTCAACAACATATTTTTGAAGATGCTCTATATGAGTTGAACCACAATTAGTATTAATATTTGTTCCATCTGGCTCATTGTTAATAACATAAGTCTTTGCTCCTAAAGCATCAAACACAGCTTTTGCAACTGTTGATGATGCTCCATTGGCACAATCTAATCCCACCTTTAAATTCTTAAATGCTCTTGTAGGTACTGTCATAAGATACCCTATATATCTATTTCTACCCATAGAGTAATCCGTAGTTCTACCAATATTTTCCCTAGTGGCAAGAGGTATCTCTGGAATTTCTCCATCTATGTACCTTTCGATTTCCTCTTCCACAGCAGCATCCATCTTAGCTCCGTGCTTGTTGATAATCTTTATTCCATTATCATAAAACGGATTGTGACTTGCAGATATCATAATTCCACAATCAAACTCATCAGCTCTAACAATATATGAAACACTAGGAGTTGGTGTAACATGCATAAGATATACATCAGCACCACTGGCTGTAAGACCTGCAACTAAAGAATACTCAAACATATAGCTAGAACGTCTTGTATCCTTTCCAATTACGACCCTTGCCTTTTCTCCATCCTTTTTATCTTTACCAAAATAGTATCCCAAATATCTACCTACCTTATATGCATGCTCAACGGTAAGGTCTACATTTGCTTCTCCTCTAAAACCATCTGTTCCAAAATATTTTCCCATTAACAATAGTCTCCCTATATTAAAACATTATTAGTATGATTATATTCCATATCGGCAAAAAAGTAAAGCAAAAGCCCTGATATAAGCAATTGTAATATATCAGAGCTTTTGCATTTTATCTTATATTTAATTATATCCTTCTTGCTAATACTAACCCTTGTTTTCTATATTGTATTGTCATCAAGAAGATCTTCATTATCAAATATCTCTTCCTCAGGTTCTGTAGTTGCAGCCAATTGCTTCTGATACTCATCTTCTTTATATGTGGAATCAAGATAAATATCAAATGCTTTTTTAACATTCTCTATAACAGCAACCTTTTTGTTCCCACCAAATTCTCCATCTATAGTCCAAGGAATTTCCTCCTCGCACTGTATCTCTATTCTGCTGGCCTTGCAGGAATAAAACATAGGATTTGTATCGTCAATATCATTAGTCAAAAAAGCGGTAAGAACCTGTCTAAGTTCATCCACTGTATGTGGCATCTTTACCATGAGGCAGTCAAATTTACCATCGTCTAGTATAACATGTTTTGCACCTCTAATCTTAAAGCCAGCTACTGAAAATGAATTTGTTATCATAACATAAATATACTCTCCTGTAACTGTTGCCCCATCAAGCTGTGCTTTAATGTTATATCCCTTGAAATCGGTTATATTTTTAATAGCTTCCACTACATAAGCAGCATGCCCCATATACTTTTTTAGATTCTGATTAGTGGAATATGACACATCTGTAAAAAGGCCAAAAGCTGCTATATATACGAAAAACTTGTCATCTAGTTTGCCAATATCTAAGCTAACCTTTTCACCCTTTACAATTTGAGTTGCTGCCTCACTAGGTTTTCTTGATAATCCAACACTTCTGGCAAAATCATTTGTTGTTCCAACCGGAATATAGCCTATAGGCACCTTTTTCTCACCCATTTGCATATATCCACAAACTGTATTTTCAAGGGTACCATCTCCACCTGCACATACAATCAGGTCATAACTTACTCCATCCTCTATAACCTTTCTCTCTGCATCCTCAGGCCCTGATGTTGGATATGTAGTTACCTCGTATCCTGCCTCAGAAAATGTTACTATAATATCAAGTATATCTGTTTTTATTGCAGATTTTCCTGCTTTTGGATTAATTATAAAAAGTAATTTCTTCATAAATATCACCCCAAGTTTTACTTAAAGAACTATCTACGCTTTATATATGCGTCTAATCCTCTCTTTCTTAACTTACAGGCCGGACACTCCCCACATCCGTCACCCTTCACACCATTGTAGCATGTAAGAGTCATTTCTCTGACTATATCAAATCCACCTAACTTATCTGCCATCTCCCATGTTTCTTCTTTGTCAATCCACATCAATGGAGTAATTATATCAAAATCATAATCCATTGCCAAGTTAAGACTTGTATTTAACGATTTAATAAATACATCTCTACAGTCTGGATATCCAGAAAAATCACTCTGAGACACACCAGTAATTATATCGTTTACTCCCCTAACCTTTGCAAATATGGCAACAAATGTAAGAAATACCATATTTCTCCCCTCTACAAAAGAATTAGGAGTACCTTCCTCTGGAGCATCCTTGTCTACAGCTATATCGTCTCTTGTAAGTGAATTTGGCGCAAGCTGATTAAGCAAGCTCATATCCATTATTATATGTTCAACATCAAGCTTTTTGCATATTTCTCTTGCGCAATCAAGCTCTAATACATGTCTTTGACCATAATCAAAGGACACTGCATATACTTTTTCATATTTTTTTAGGGCCCATAACAAACAAGTTGTACTATCCTGCCCACCACTAAATACAACTACTGCTTCTTTCTTATTCTTCATAACTATCTCCTGTAAATGTAGCAGAATATAATGTATATACTCTGCCACTTATCTCATTATTTTTATTACTATATAGTTTTTATTTCAACATCAGCATAAGTCTATTTTGTAAATTAGAATCCTGTTTAAATCTACCATTTAATGTAGTAGTAACTGTCTTAGCGCCCTTACTCTTAATTCCTCTGGCAGTCATACAACTGTGACATCCTTCTATTATTACCGCAACGTCATCTGAACCAGTTGCCTTGGACATAACATATGCTATATCTGTTCCTATTCTTTCCTGAAGTTGAAGTCTTTTTGCAACCATCTCTGCGATTCTGGCAATCTTACTAAGACCTAAAACCTTTCCCTGAGGGATATAAGCCACAGACACCTTCATATCATACATAAGAGCCATATGATGCTCACAATAACTGAACACTTCAATATTTTTTACCAAAACCATATCATCAGAAACACCTACTGGTTGTTCAAATGACTTATCAAACATAGCGGCAATTTCGTCATTACTATAATTCATCCCTTCGAAGACTTCCTCATACATACGAGCCACTCTGTCAGGTGTGTCCTTAAGCCCCTCTCTTTCAGGATCATCTCCTAATGCTATTAATATTCCCTTTATATGTTCTTTAATTGCATCTTTATCTATTGCCATCTTTTTCTCCCTTTTTTAATCGATTGTTATTATACTCCCTTTTTGTTTGGATCCCATATATATTTGTGCATCTGAAGCTGCAATTTTACCTTGTTCAAATTATGTTGGATCATATATTTCACTATATCCTCTGGCTTTATTACACCGAAGGAAGAACTAAGATAGATTGCTACCCTGTCAATTAATCTATACTCCTGGATAATCTCATTCGCCTTATCCAAATCCTCATAGTCCGATACCACGAATTTTACTGTATCTAACGCTCTAATCAAATCATAATTATCCATAATCATCATATGATTCATTTTACTGCCAGGCAATTTATAGTCAAGAGTAAATGTAACATTTTCCCCTATGTCAATAAATTCCTTTAAAGATACTGCACCATTGGTTTCAATCTCAATCCTTAAATCCTTATCTTTAGATAAAAGCTTAATTAGTCTTCCAATATTTTCTTGCAATAGGGGTTCTCCACCAGTAAGTGTCACGTTATTTACGTTCTGTTCCTTTATGTAAGCGTAGATTTCCTCCTCACTTAAAATTTCATAAGGTGCCGTTGATTCGTTGGCCCACTTAGTATCACAATAAGAACAATTTAAATTGCAACCAGCAAATCTAATAAATGTAGCTAACTCACCTGCGAATCTCCCCTCACCGTTAATACTTATAAACTTTTCAACAACCTTAAATTTTCCCATAATGTTCTCACTTATTTTTGTATACTTTATTTATGAACTATGTTATCTATTGTTCACAGTATGAGGCACAGTTATTTGGAGTCTCATATACTGTGGACCTTGCTACACAATATCCCTTTTCAGTCATTTTAGTATAAAAATACTTTGCAAAATTCTCTGCTGTAGGGCGAAAATCCACTTGAATAATTCTAAATTCTTCCTCTGTTAAAGCTTCCATTGTTTTTGTCTTTAGACTTCCCTCCTCTATAATTAGAGAGTGATCCAGATTATCAACTAAGCTTCCTAGGTCAGACTTTAGTGTGGAGAAATCTACTATCATACCCCTACATTGACCTTCTGTATCTAAATTATCACTAGCAACCTCTATCAAAACGGTCCATCTATGACCATGTATGTTAGAACACTTGCCCGCATATCCCTTTAAAAAATGTGCGCTGTCAAAGCTAGCACTGGTTTTCAAAGTGTACATAGCATTCTCCTCCTTTTTTTCATCTGTGCATGGCTCATTGCTACGCGCAAAAAGCACCGTAAGCAGGTATCTACTTACGGTGCAATAATTCTAGTTTAGCGTACATCTATGTGTAGCCTTATGCATCATGGTAGTCCTGGTTTTGTTTATAGACAGGATGGTACAAACGAACTGTCTTTATATAGTTATGTAAACTTGTGATTATACTCCAAGAAATTCCTTTACTACCTTAAGCATATCTTCCTTGTCACACACTGTATTGTGACGAACTGGAGCTGTTCTAATATCCTCGATAGCCTGTGGAACCTTTACACCTGAGAGACGGTTTAGCTCATCTACAAGATCAAAGTCACTCTGCTTATCATACTCTGAATCAATTGAATTCATAACGCTTCTTGTAAACTTATATGGGCTTGCTGTAGATGCAATAACTGTTGGAGTTGTATCTCCTGTTGCAGCTACATACTTATCGTATACATTTGCAGCAACTGCAGTATGAGTATCCATAATGTAGTTATCTGACTCATATACCTTCTTAATTGTAGCTGATGTCTCAGCCTCAGATGCATAGTTTCCGTAGAAGCTTGCAAGATTTGCCTTCATATCGTCAGTGATTGTATACTCACCCTTACTATTTAATGCTAACATAAGCTCCTTATTCTTAACAGCATCATTGCCAGCTATCTTGTAAATAAGTCTCTCAAGGTTACTTGAGATAAGAATGTCCATAGATGGTGATGTTGTAAGTATAAAGTCTCTATTTCTATTATAGCTTCCAGTCTCGAAGAAGTCGTATAATACTTTGTTCTCATTTGAAGCACAAATAAACTTAGCTATAGGAAGTCCCATCTCCTTAGCATAATATGCAGCCAAGATGTTACCAAAATTACCTGTTGGAACAACTACATTAATCTTATCTCCAGCCTTAATATCGCCATTTGCCACAAGTCTAGTGTATGCATATACATAGTAAACCATCTGTGGAACAAGACGTCCAATGTTGATTGAGTTAGCTGATGAGAACTGATATCCTTTAGTTCCAAGGTAATTATTAAGTTCTACATCTGAGAACATATTCTTAACACCTGTCTGAGCATCATCAAAGTTACCTGTGATACCAACTACAAATGTGTTGTCACCCTTCTGAGTAACCATCTGTTTCTCCTGAATTGGACTAACACCATTCTTAGGATAAAACACTATAATCTTAGTACCAGGAACATCTGCAAAGCCTGCAAGAGCAGCCTTACCTGTATCACCTGAAGTAGCTGTAAGAATTACAATTTCATTTTCAACATTGTTCTTCTTAGCAGATGTAGTTAAGAGATATGGGAGAATTGAAAGTGCCATATCCTTAAATGCTATAGTTGAACCATGGAATAGCTCTAGGTAGTATGCCCCAGCCTTCTTAACAAGTGGTGCAATCTCCTTAGTGTCAAACTTATCATCATATGCGCTGTTAATACAGTGCATTAACTCTTCCTCTGTAAAGTCAGTAAGCATAAGCTTCATAACATTGTATGCCACCTGACGATAATCCATCTTTGCAAGCTCATCTAAACTAACGTCAAATGCAGGAATGCTATCTGGAACAAAAAGTCCTCCCTCGTTAGCAAGTCCTTTTAAAATAGCCATAGATGCTGTAGCTGTCTCGTTAGCATTTCTAGTACTTTTGTATATTAACTCCATAATAAAAACTCCTCATATATTTATATTAGTATTTAACCAAAAGGATAATAACACATTAAATATATAAAAACAAGTAATTAATGCTTATATTCCTTTGTATTATATTGTTACTGAACCAAAAATACTTCAGCTCTTTGTCTACCAAAATGCAGCGCTTCTGTATGTGATTCAAAGAAAATATCTATTCGCTTTCCTTTAATTGCACTACCTGTATCTTCTGCTGTATATATCTTTCCATTGATTACAACCTTAGATCCAAATGGTATTATACTTGTATCTGTGGCAATGGTTCTTCCCTGGGTAGCCCTTGTACCACTTGCTGTGGTAGGATTTGTCATATTACTGTAGATACCACAGCATATCGGACATGGACAGTACGCTGTAAGTTCAAACTCTCCAAGACTTGCATATGTACCATTCTCATCAGCATATGTATACTGAACATTTGATCCAGCAGCAACTGTGGTTTCAGGTATTTCAAGAGTAGGTGCGCCCTGATAATCAGGATCATAGATGGCAATTCCATCAGGTCCCATTGCTTCCATTTCCAGCGCTTCTTTAGCTGCCTCTTTTTGTCTCTCTGACTGTCTTGCGGCTAGAATATCTTGAATATCATTTTCAGTCTTCTCAATACTATCTGCCTGAGATGACTGATACTCCAAGTTAACCATTTCATCATAACTGATACCATCTACATAGAATACATTACCTGAAAACGGCTCCCTACCATCCGCCACATTGGACACGGTCATCATAACACCTGATGGCATCTTACTATCTGCAACTCTAGTAGCAAGGGTTGTACCACATATAACAAATAAAGTTAGCACTACAATTCCCCCACCTATATATCTTCCGTACTCTGACATTACTTCTGTGGTTTTTTCTAGTATTTTGCTTTTGATTTGAATAAGCTTTTCCTTCACTTTCTTCACCAACCTTTATGTCTTACTTCTTTCAATAATGTTACAAATTAATTACATAACACTATACAGATTATAAGTTACCCTATTATTTCGGTCAAGCTTTTTCACACTTTTTTCTAGACATAATAGTCCACAAGACTTATACTTTTACTATAAAAGGACAAGGATATACAATTTTATGAATAATTCGGGAGTATACAAGACTAAAAAAAAGGATGGGACAACATATTATAGGTCATCCTTCACATATAAGGGAAAACATATTAGTCTGGGTAGCTACTCATCAGATGTAGAAGCTCACCAGGCTTATTTAGATGCAAAAAATGTAGTTGAACAGGAAATCATTTCCCTTAATGATTATGGAAGTTGCAAGGTTCTTCCCCACGACAAATTTATTTCTCTCATAAACTATAGAGATAACGGAATATATATTTCCACTCCTATATATATTAGAAAGCAATACTTCGAGTACTATCTAGATTGTAAAACCGTACTAAAATTTGACAGAGACGATTTATTCTTCTATGCATCTCACAAAATACAAAGGCGGGGTGGATATTTATTTGTAAGTGATTATGGAAGCCAATACAAGATATTAAGCAGACTGGGCATCAAACCCTTTGCAGTATATGGCAGAGATTATATTATGGCAAATGGAGACCAAAATGACTATCGATACTCAAATATTCTTATTATAAATAGTTACATAGGAGTTAGAATTGAAACAAAAAACGGAATCAGTACCTACGCAGCATATATACATGTTAATGGAGATTATCTGGTAGGAAAATATGATTCCGAAATTAAGGCTGCCATAGCCTATAATAAAGCTGCAGATACGCTAAATAGCTTAGGATTTGAGAAAGCCTACTTACGAAACTACATAACCAGTATGAAGTCCCATGAGTACAAGGAGCTGTACAACAGCCTAAAGATTTCTAGAAAGCTGTATCATATATAAATTGCTGAGCCTGTGCAATACAGTATACTGGCCGGCCTGCCGCGACAGGAATATAGTTTTTGGCACAGGCTCTGTTATAATTTCCATAGAATATAGAAAAGGATGTACTCCTTCATATTAACCTGGCGTACATCCTCTTTTATTCTATACAAGTAAGGTTGCGTCGATAAGCTCCTTCATCTCCTCATAGCTTTCAACCATATTTATACTGGCGCGAAGCTTTGCTGAATCCTTGATTCCCTGTGTGTACCAGGCTACATGCTTTCGCATCTCGTGAATTCCTGTGTACTCGCCTTTATATTCTATCATTAACTGTGCCTGACGAAGCATCATATCTCTTATTTCTTGATTTGTTGGTCTAGGCAATTCTTCCCCTGTTGCCAAATAATGCTTTATTTCCTTAAATATCCAAGGATTTCCTTTTGCTGCTCTACCTATCATAAATGAATCGCAACCTGTATCTTCCTTAATTCGAAGTACATCTTTACCACAGGTTATATCACCATTTCCTATAACTGGAATAGATACATTTTCCTTTACCTGCCTTATAATATCCCAGTTTGCAACACCCTGATAATACTGCTCCCTAGTTCTGCCATGAACAGCTACCGCAGATGCTCCAGATTCTTGAGCAATACGAGCTATTTCTGGTGCATTTAGTTTATCAGGAGTAAACCCTGCTCTAATTTTTATAGTTACTGGAAGATTAACACTACTAACCAATGACTCTACGATACGACCTATCAGCTCTGGGTTCTTCATAAGTGCTGACCCTTCTCCGTTATTTACAATCTTCGGTACTGGGCAACCCATATTTACATCTATAAATGAAAATCCTTTATCTTCTAAACGTTTTGCCTGTTCTCCCATCAGTTCAGGCTCGCTACCAAAGATTTGAACACCTATAGGGTTCTCTCTCTCATCAGTCATAATAAGAGGACCTGTATTTTTATTGTTATAATGCATACCCTTTGCGCTTACCATCTCTGTGTACAAAATATCAACACCCTGTTCTTTGCACAACAAACGAAATGGCAGGTCACAAATACCTGCCATAGGCGCCAGTATGATTTTGTTCTTAAAATCCAACATACCAATCTCCTGACTACTGTTTCTCGTATATAAGTCTTAATCCCTGAAGAGTAAGATTTGGATCGTAAACATCTATCTTATCAGTATTTTCTGAGATAAGCTTTCCAAGACCACCTGTAGCCACAACCTTTATATCAAATAGACCTGACTCTTTCTTAATCTTCTCAATAATATACTCTGTCTGACCAATACATCCGAAGAATACACCAGCCTGCATACTTGTAACTGTATCCTTTGCAAGAATTGTATCTGGTTTAGTAATTTCAATTTCAGGAAGCTTTGCTGTTCCTGTCCATAGTGCACTAGCTGCAAGTCTAATTCCTGGTGTTGTTACCCCAGAATGAAATACACCATCTGCCAGAACTAAATCATGTGTTGTAGCAGTACCAAAATCTACTACTATAACTGGTCCTCCATAAAGCTCATAGGCAGCCACCGCATCAACAAGTCTATCCGCACCTAATGCCTTAGGATTAGGTATTGCAACATTAATTCCTGTCTTAATTCCAGGACCTACTATAATAGGAGTCTGGTGCAAGTACTTAATAATTCCACTGGTAAGAGAATGCATAACCTTTGGAACAACAGATGAAATGATAACTGAATCTATATCATCTATTTTCATTCCACGAAGGGTAAGCCAATCCCCAAAAAACATTCCATACTCGTCTGAAGTACGGGATATTCCTGTAGTCATACGAAATGTATACTTTAGCTTATCTTTTTCAAACAAACCTACTGTTATGTTAGTATTTCCTACGTCTATTGCAAATAACATATTAACTCCTTTAGTCCTCCTGAAGGAAGAACACTTTATAATACTGTTCTAACTGTTCAAAAAGTTCTTCCTTATCTCTAAGCAATTGCTTAACCTTAAGCACACTACCTATCTCATCATAAAGTATGTCATCCTCTTCACAATGAGTCTTTAATTGCAAACTACCATTTTCATCAAATTCCAGCAGAATAATTCCACCTACGTCTTCAGTAAACAGAACACACATAATTTGAAGTTCTTGTCTAATAAGCTCTGGAAGTCCTTCAAAATCTGGATTTAAATAATATTTCTCAGTATATTTTGATGCACTACAAAGTACTACGTTATCCTGATACATAATCTCACCTACCTAGATTAGCCAATAACATCTGACATATTGTACATACCTGCTGGTTTGCCTGCTAAAAACTTCGCTGCCTCAACAGCTCCCTTGGCAAACACTGACTTTGAATAAGCAGTATGCTTAATTTCTATTACTTCATCTATGCCAGCAAATAAAACTTCATGCTCACCTACTATAGTACCACCTCTAACTGCTGAGATACCAAGCTCTCTCTTATCACGCTTATTTCTAGTCTGTGATCTATCATAAATATACTCATACTGATTATTGCTTGCCTCATTAATAGAATCTGCCAATGCTAAAGCTGTTCCTGATGGAGCATCAACCTTGAGATTGTGGTGCTTCTCAACTATTTCAACATCATATCCTGCTGGTCCAAATACAGCTATTGCATCCTTTAACAACTTCATAATAGTGTTAATACCAAGACTCATATTAGCTGACTTTAGTATAGCTACCTTCTCTGAAACATTTGATACCTTACTTAATTGCTCTGGTGAAAGTCCTGTAGTACAAAGTACAACTGGAATGTTCTTATTCTCTGCATAATTAAGTAATTTGTCTACCGCCACTGCTGCAGCAAAATCCACAATAACATCTGCTTCTATATTACAGGAATCGATATCAGTAAAAACTGGATATCCATTTTCTTTATTGTCTATTACATCAATACCTGCAACGATTTCTACAGAATCATCTTCCTTACAAATACCTGTAATCACTTGACCCATCTTACCGTTACAGCCATGCATGATTATCCTTGTCATAAAAACCTCCTAGAACTTTAAACCAAAATTAGCCATTGCCTTTGAAAGCTTTTCAGCGTTAGCTGGCTCCATCTCAGTAAGTGGTCCTCTTACATATCCGTCACAAAGACCCATTATTTCAACTGCCTTCTTAACTGGGATAGGATTTACCTCACAGAAAAGTGCATCACAAAGTTCAATAGACTTAAGCTGCATAGCACATGCCTTCTTAACATCTCCATCAAGATATGCCTGACATAAATCATGAGTTTCCTGTGGTGCAATGTTAGCAATAACTGAGATAACACCCTTTCCACCAAGAGACATTATAGGCACTATCTGATCATCATTACCTGAATATAAATCAATATCATCTCCGCAAAGACTCATAAGCTTAGCTGCCTGTGAAAGGTTTCCTGTAGCTTCCTTAATAGCAACTATATTCTCCACATTCTTAGCAAGATATGCAGCAGTCTCTGGTAATATATTAACACCTGTTCTACTTGGAACATTGTACATAATAATAGGAAGTGAAACACTATTTGCTATAGCTGTGTAGTGTGCAATAAGTCCCTTCTGCGTAGCCTTGTTATAGTATGGAGTTACAATAAGTAATCCATCCACACCCGCTTTCTGGGCTTCCTGTGATAGATAGATAGCTGTCTCAGTACAGTTTGAACCTGTTCCTGCCACAACTGGAATTCTCTTATTTACAACCTCTGCACAGAATCTAATACACTCAATATGCTCCTCGTGAGTAAGTGTAGAAGACTCGCCTGTAGTTCCACATACAATAATACAATCTGTTCCATTAGCAATATGGAACTCGATAAGCTCTCTGAACTTATCATAATCAACCTCTTTGTTCTCCTTAAATGGTGTAACAATTGCAACACCTGATCCTGTAAAAATTGCCATATTAGCTTCCTCCTAGATAATCATTTTTGTCCTAAACAAAGATACGGGTTAGCACGACAAAGTGCTAACCCGAAATAATTTGAAATAATATATACTCAATTATATTTCTATAGTAGCGCTCCATCTTTCGATGACAGCCATACAGCTCTTAACTGCACAGCCAGGACAACAAACCTTAGACATCTATCATCCTTCGGCGATTTCCCCTTTCGTCCATATTCATCTGATCTAAGTCATCCTATGGGTTACTGATGAAACTCGCGCCTCTACCTTATATATTCATGCTTACCTTGCACTCGTCAAGTCTTGTAGATTATAACACCTGCAACGAGCATTGTCAACGCCTCGCAAATAAACTTGCTCAGTGTTTAGCAACTATTCTAAGCATTCCATTTTGCTTACAGAAACTTCATAGGCAACCTTATTAACAATTTCATCATTACCTATCTTTTTCTGATATTCTCTACTTTGGATTCTTCCCCAAATTGCCACATGTTCACCTACAGCTAACTTTCCAGCGAAACGGGCATTTCTTCCCCAACATATACATGGAATATAATCTGACTTGCCATAAGCTCTATTTACCGCAAGTAGAATATCTGCTATTTCTCTTCCAAGTGGAGTCATACGGTATATAGGTTCCTTGCATATGTAACCGTCAAGATAAATCTGATTAGGCTTATTCTCTCTCTCATCAGTTTCAGTTAAATTCTCTATTTCTCTAACAAAAACAGATAATATAAGTCTATTCTTATTTTCATCATGCTTGTTGTAAGATCTGAACTGACCTTTAGCTAATACCTTATCTCCGATGTGTGAACTTTCTACATCATAAAGTCTATCTGACACCATAAGGGGAATGATGTCGTGAGTATCACTTAATCTGTTCACCAGCAAATCCACCATGTAGAATCCTTCACCAAATATCTCATGGCTGAATCTAAAATCTGATGCAATTTCTCCTGCTACTACTACTTGATTGTTTGTTAAAATTTTCTCTGTCATATTTTTTCCTCCTTCTTATGAAACACCCAATTTCCCCTGGGTGCATGACCGGTTTGTTAGGGCTCCCCATAGCCACCAGTCTTATCCTTTTGGTATAATATATATATACTCTATTACGAATAAATATATTCCAGTTTTTTGTAGATTTTTTATTTTTTTCTTCTCTGTCTTAAAACCTCATATGAGATAACTGCAACAGAAGTAGCAGCATTTAAAGATTCAACTTTCCCACACATAGGTATTCTGATTAATTTGTCTGCTGTGCTACTTATGTCTGCACTAAGACCATTGCCCTCATTACCTATCAAAAATCCACAAGAGCCTTTGAAATCCTCATCATAAAAATCCTTCCCATCAAGATGAGCTCCATATATACAAAGCCCTACTGACTTCATTTTAGAAATATCTCCTTTGAGATTAGATGATACATAAACTGGAACTCTAAAAATAGAACCCATAGTAGATCTTATAACCTTAGGATTATACATATCCACACAATCATTACTAAGAACAACTCCAGTGGCTCCTGCCCCCTCCGCAGTACGTATAATAGTCCCTAAGTTTCCTGGATCCTGAAGACGTTCAGCAATAAGAATAAAATCATCCCTTCCGCTACAGACATCTTCTAAACTTGTCCCTTTCATTCTAACTAAAGCCATTATGCCTTGTGGTGTATTAGTATCCGACATTGATGAAAAAACATGATCTGCAACAAATATAAGTTCTTCTTCAGCAACAACAGATAAGATATCTGCTTTTAACTTAATATAAGCTCCTTCTGCCACATAAACTGAAACTATGTCTTCCTTAGGTATCTCCCTAAACATCCTAATACCTTCAACCACATATACATTCTTCTCTCTTCTGTATGATGATGATTTAATTAGCTTTTTTATTTCTTTAATTCTATCATTTGAGGCTGATGCTATAACCATTAGCATAATCTCCTTACCTATGATTGATAATCCTATCAAAAATTCTACAGAATAACAAGCAATAATATATACTTTTTACTGCATTTTTACTATTTTGACAAAAAATGCGGTCTCTTTGTGAATTTTAACCTTTAGACACTGGTCTTACAACCACATTTTCTTCCCCCATAAAGCCTTTCAACGCTTCTAACAATTGGTCAGAAGCCACAACTTTATACTTGTCTGGCATTCTTTTAAAGCTTCTTGGATTTCTGAGCATAACCATAGTAACAGTTCTTCCCCTATGGCTACTAAGAATACTCAGAAAATCCTGTTCTTTGACATTGAAATCATCTTCGTTATCAAAACATACCCAGACTTCTTTACTTTCTGCCTCTAAATCTTGTCTAATATCATCTAAGGTATATATTTCTGAACAAATAAGATTTCCGCCTCTGTCCGATAATGATGCATTCCCCCTAACAAGAAGCTTACTATTCTTAACAAATAATTCCTTATAGTTACTGTATTCTCTAGGAAATACAACTATCTCCAATGTTCCATACAAATCCTCTATGGTAACAAAGGCCATATTGTCTCCACGCTTGGTAGTCTGAACTCTTACATTCTCAACCACACCTGCCACTGTGTAGAACTTTTTATCCTCCACTGCAAATTCTCCAAACTCCTCATCTAAAACAAAATCCATAGACTTTGCAGTACATTTTTTCTCTATTACATCATAATAATCATCTAACAGATGACCACTAATACATATACCTAAAAACTCTTTTTCCTTCGAAAGCTTTTCTTCTTTTGAAAACTCATCTACATCAGGGTATTTAACTTGAAATTCTGCCTTTTCTTCCTCTCCCAAAAAATCCATTAGAGACATCTGTCCTGACATAGCACTTTTCTTTTCTCTAGCCGCATTATCTAGTATACTTGGATATACCATCATCATCTGACGTCTATTATATCCAAAACTATCAAATGCTCCAGAACATATAAAGCTTTCAATGGTACGCTTATTCGCTTCCTTGTTAGAAAGCCTGTTTACAAAATCCTCTAAACTCTTAAATGGTCCTCTTTCAATAACCTCTTCTCTAACTATGTCAGTTACACCCTCACCTACACTCTTAACCGCAGACAAACCGTATCTGATAGCATTTCCGGTTACAGAAAAATCACCTAAGCCCACATTAATATCTGGTGGTAAAATCTCTATGCCCATTGATTTACATATCTGAATATACTCAGCTACCTTCTCTGATTTTTCTTTTACAGACGAGATTAGTGCCGCCATATATTCTACTGGATAATGCGCCTTTAGATATGCCGTCTGATACGCAACCAATGCATATGCACCTGCATGAGATTTGTTAAACGCGTACTTTGCAAAGTCAGTCATTTCATCGAATATTTTGTTTGCAGTTTCTTCACTAACACCTCTGTTTATACAACCTGGAACGCCCTCTGCTTCATTTCCATAGACAAAGTTCTTTCTTTCCTTTGCCATAACTTCAGGCTTTTTCTTAGCCATAGCTCTTCGAACCAAATCACTTCGTCCTAAAGAATATCCAGCAAGCTCCATAACTATCTGCATAACCTGCTCCTGATATACAATACAACCATAGGTCGGAGCTAATATCTTCTCCAATGCTGGATGATCATATACTATAGCAGACTTATTCTTCTTTCCTTTTAGATACTGTGGAATAAAATCCATAGGACCTGGTCGATACAAAGAAATACCAGCTATAACCTCCTCTATATTCGAAGGTTTAAGTTGCTTCATGAAACTCTTCATACCTGCGCTTTCTAGCTGGAACACACCATCTGTCTTACCTGCCGATATAAGTTCAAACACCTCTGGATCATCAAGTTCCATCTTGGCAAAATCGATATCCACACCATGATTTTCTCTAATGAACCTTTTTGCATCCTCTATAACAGTCAAATTTCTAAGACCTAGGAAATCCATCTTAAGAAGGCCAAGTTCCTCTATCAAATCCTTATCATATTGGGTAACTATAGCGTCCTCCACACCACGACCAAGTGGAACATACTCCCCTATAGGTTTCTGACCAATAACCACTCCAGCTGCATGAGTTCCTGACTGTCTAGGAAGACCTTCTAGCTTAATAGCCATATCAATCATCTTTCTGACATCGTCACTCTCATCATACATCTGCGAAAGTTCCTTACTAACCTTTAAGGCAAGTGGTATGTTTAATTTTTCATTAGCATATTCTTCTGGCAATCTAGTTGGTATTGCCTTTGATACTTTGTCACATAAAGCATATGGAAGATCCATAACTCTTCCTACATCTCTGATACACTGTTTTGAAGCCAAAGTACCAAATGTTATAATCTGCGCTACATTGTCCTTGCCGTACTTTCGGTTTACATAATCTATAACTTCCTGTCTTCGATCTGGGCAAAAATCAATATCTATATCGGGCATAGTTACTCTCTCTGGATTTAAGAATCTCTCAAAGAGCAATTCATATTTTATAGGTTCCATGTCAGTAATATCAAGTGTATATGATACAACACTACCTACTGCTGAACCTCGGCCTGGTCCTACTGGAATACCATTTTCCTTAGCAAATCTTATAAAATCCCACACTATAAGAAAATAGTCCACAAATCCCATATCTCGAATAACACCGAGCTCATAGTCTAATCTTTCCTGAAGAGAAGGTGTTACATCCCCATATTTTCTAACAAGACCTTTGTTGCACTGCTCAGTTAAATATGAAAATGCATCATAGCCTTCTGGTACATCAAATTTTGGCAATTTTTGTTCACCAAACACTATCTCCACATTACACATATCTGCAATTTTATTTGTATTTTCTAGTGCATCCAATGCGTATGGAAATAGTTTTGCCATCTCATCTGCAGATTTTAGGTAATATTGTCCTCCGTCGTATCTCATACGGTCTTCATCCTTAAGCAATTTACCTGTTTGGATACAAAGAAGCACATCATGAGCCTCTGCATCATCTGCCATTATGTAGTGAGAATCGTTAGTAGCAACCATAGGAATGCCAGTCTCCTTAGACAGACGCATGACACCTGCATTTACTGTTTGCTGCTCTGGCATACCATGATCCTGAAGCTCTAAATAATAATTACCCTCTCCAAATATTTCAAGGTGTTTAAGTGCTGCCATTTTAGCACCTTCATAATTATTATATCTAAGATTTGTTGCAACTTCTCCAGCCAAACAAGCACTTAAAGCAACTATACCATTGCTATATTGTTTAAGTACCTCCATATCAACTCGAGGCTTGTAATAAAATCCGTCCACAAAGCCTGCTGATACTATCTTACATAAATTATGATATCCTTCATTATTCTTGGCCAAAAGAACTAAATGATTATATCTTCCTTCTCCTTTGACTACTTCTCGATCAAATCTAGATCCTGGCGCAACATAGACCTCACAACCTATAATAGGCTTTATACCTGCTGACTTACATGCTTTATAAAAATTTATAGCCCCATACATAACTCCGTGATCAGTTATAGCTAACGACTTCATACCAAGTTCTTTTGCTCTAGCAACCAGCTCTTTTATCTTTGCTGAGCCGTCTAACAAACTAAATTCTGTATGGACATGTAAATGTGTAAAATCCATTATATTTCCTTCTTTCTATTATCCCCAAACCGTTACTATCTGTCCTAACCAAACAACTAGTTTTTATTCTTCTATCAATCTGTACAAAAACAAAATCACCTTTTTTATACACTCTATAAAATTTTTAAATCCAGATAAACGAATGGCTTTAACTTCTCGATTCTTAATATATGCGAATGTATACTTTTCGCCTTTTTCTGCCAACATTTCTAGATACTTCTCTAATAATGCCTGTGAATTAGGATGAAGCAACTTTCCTGAACGGCCTCTTCTGTAGTATTCAAGCGGCTGGCTCTCATTATAATTTTCCTTATTGTATATTTTGCAAGCTGCTATTCTATCACAAAACATCTCTATTACATATTTCTTGGGCATCTCCATACCAACTATACCCTTAGTTTTATCTACACTATAGTCAATCCAATACTCTAAATGATGCTTATTTCTACCCTTATGGTGCAACCAAGCGCTAGTATAGCCCTTATCTTCTCTCTCGGCATCATTAGGGCTTCTGTTTCCTTGATAATATTTAGCTCCCATAGAAAATTCAACCCATGAATACTTAGACAAATCATGCATTAGCCCCTGCCAGTAAAGACCTACTGCAAAACAATGTTTCATAACTTGTATCTTATGCTTATTTATAGTTTTCAAATGCTCCAACCACTTCAAAACATTCACCTCTATATCTATTATTTTTCTACCCAATTATTCTTTAATCCATCTGTAACTATGATATTTCCCTCTATGTCCATAAACACTGCTTCTGCATTATATTTATCCAAAAGTGATTTGGATTTTTCATATCCTAATACAAAACATGCTGTTGACAAACCGTCACTTACTAATCCATTTTCACACACAACTGTTACACTAAGCAGGCCTGAGTCTGATGGATATCCTGTTTTACTGTCTAAAATGTGATGGTATTCCACCCCTTGGTAAGTTTTATATTTCTCATAACCACCAGATGATGACACGCAAGTGATAGTTCCTGCAGGGAAATTTAAATATCCAATCATTGCATTAGTATCTTCTGCTTTTAGCGGATTTCTTACTCCTATGTGCCAATCTTCCTTGGATTGTTTGTCACCATATACTAGTATACTTCCACCAACTGTAACTAACGCTCCTTTAACTTGGTTATCATCTAGAATTTTTTTTGCTCTATCCAATGCATATCCCTTCCCGGTAGCTCCCAAATCAATAATCATATCAGCTTCCGACAATGCAACGTAATATTTTTCATTAATTAAATCATTATTTGCATTACTATATGTCTCACTTAGGATATTTAGCTTGTTATAGTCTACTCTTTGTAAAGCTTCAGCAACGGAGTCATCATTTGGTGGAATAAATTCTCCATCAGAATGCCCTTCTATATTCCACAAAGTAGCAAGTGGTCTTATGGTAATATCAAGGGCTCCCTGACTATCTATGCACAAAGCCAGTGACTGCTTCAATATCACATAGAGTTCTGGACTAATTTCATAACCTTGATTAGGAATATAATTCTCATTAAGTTGATTCAACTCACTTCCCGCATTTCTCCAGGAAATATATTTTTCATCTAAGTTTTTTATCTCTTGATTAATGTCACAAGTTACCTTTCCTGAATCTATCTCGTTATCATAAATTGACACCGATACAGATGTTCCCATAGCAAAACTATAATTTGTATTACCTGCATCATCAACCTTTTTTCCTTCTTCCTTTCCTATGAAAGAAAAAACTGCTATAAGACCTAATGACAGTATTATCATTTTAAGAAGAGTAACTATTTTTCTATCCATATTCAACCTATAATATTAAGCTATATCTCCATTACTTTCTATTAGTTTCTTAAACCAGCGACCAGATTCTTTAATTGTTCTTTTCTGAGTTTGGTAATCAACATGAATAAGACCAAATCGTTCATCATAACCCTCTGCCCATTCAAAATTGTCCATTACCGACCAGTAGAGATAACCTATTACTGGTATACCCTCATCGCTAGCCTTTTTGTATTCTCTAATATAGCGTCTAATATAATCTATTCTTTCATAATCCAAAACTTTACCGTCTAAATCTACCCAATCTCTTGTTGATAGACCATTTTCGCCAATCATATAAGGCAATTTATATCTTTCATATATAAACTTTGCAGACCAATACATAACTTTCTCATCAACCACCCATCCAAGACTGTTTCTTGATACACCTTGATATGCATTTGAGTTATATAAATTTGCTCTTTGGAAACTTTCACTGTAGTAAACATTTGCTGTGAAAAAATCTAATGGCTGAGATATAAGTTCCATATCCTCCTTTGTAGGATGAATCATATCATCCCCATAAAGTTCATATGCCTCCTCTGGATATTTTCCTAGATACACTGGATCACACCACCAGGTAATAGAGAAGAATTCCTTTGTTCTTAATGCCATAGAATCTGCCCTGGCTTTCTCCACTGCCTCTGGAGTGTCATTCTCAGGTATGTGCACTGGTGCAATAGATACAAAACTAACCTTGCACTCCTGTTTTGCATGCTCTCTGATATACTTAACCGCTCTACCATGTGATAATAAAATATTATGAGACATTCTAATCAAATCTCTATTTGCAAGTCTTTGGAATGGCGCATGGCTACCCCTCCAATGACCACAACCTACTATACATTGTGGTTCATTCATAGTCATCCAATACTTTACTCTATCAGATAAGGCATCAACTACCACTTTAGTATACTCCTCGAACCATAGTGGCGACTCCGGATTCATCCAATGACCTTTGCAGTATAATTCATATGGATAATCCCAGTGAAACAAAGTAATAATCGGTTCTATACCATTGGCCAATAACTCATCTACAAGATCCGAATAAAACTTAAGTCCTTTCTCATTAACTTCTCCTACTCCATTAGGTATCACTCTTGCCCAGCTTATGGAAAATCTATAATACTTAAGTCCCATTTCCTTAAATAGCTTAATGTCTTCTTTGTATCTATGATAATGATCACATGCAATTTTAGCATCCTCTGAATATCTTACGTTCCCAGTAATCTTACTGTGCACATCCCATATATTAAGTCCTTTTCCATCTTCATTAAACGCCCCCTCTACTTGATGTGCTGCTGAAGCACCGCCCCATATAAAGTCCTTACAAAATGACATAAATTATATCCTCCTTCTCTATATTCCTCTAATGATGATATCCTTCCATTCTCTTAGTATAATCATCTAGTTTCGATTTTAATTTTTTATAATCTTTATCTTTTAATTCTCCTGATTTTTCCAATTCTCCAAGTCGTATTTCTGCTTTTTTTCTTGCCCCTATAGCTAAATCTTTGTAATTGTTCTCTAGATTAATCTGGATTTCATTGAATAAAGATTCTATTTCTTTTTTTGCCAACTTCCCCTTTGAATTAAACATATATATATCCTCCGTAATGCACTTTTACTGTTACATAACCCTTCATTTGAACATTTACAAATCAATGGCCAATTGATATTTTTCTCTTGATATTATATAATTGTCAAGGATTAATCTTAACCAATATATTATAGCATATTAATTTGGTTTAGACACCATTTTTATACCATTGGTTTGAAAGATTTTACAAGTAATTTTCTTATTATATACAAGGGAGGACAGCTATGGTACTGGCTTGTCAAAACATAAGCAAATCCTATGGTGTGGTAGACATACTTAAGGATGTATCATTTCATATAGAAGATAAAGAAAAAATTGCAATTGTAGGTATAAATGGCTCTGGTAAAACCACCCTACTTAAAATAATTATGGGCGAAGAAACTGCTGACTCTGGTCAGATAGTCGTTGCTAAAGATACAACTATAGGTTATCTTTCCCAGCATCAGGATATTTCTTTCGATAATACTGTCTATGCAGAGATGCTTGCTACCAAACAACACATTATTGATATGGAAGCAAACATTAGAAAGCTAGAACAGGATATGAAGAATGCTACTGGTGAAGATTTGGAGAAAATTATGGAAAGTTATAATCGACTCCAAAACATTTATGACAGAGAAAATGGTTATGCATACGAAAGCGAAATTACTGGAGTATTGAAGGGATTAGGCTTTGATAAAACTGATTATGAAAGGCATATCAACACTCTTTCTGGTGGTCAGAAGATGCGAATTGCCTTGGGCCGTCTACTTCTTACAAAACCTGATATTATTATCCTAGACGAGCCAACCAATCATTTGGATATGCTTTCTATAGCTTGGTTAGAAGGTTTTTTATCTTCATATCAAGGAAGTGTAATTATAGTTAGCCACGATAGATACTTTATTGATAAAATTGCTAATAAAGTAGTTGAAATAGATAATACAAAAGGTATTGTATATCATGGAAATTACAGCTATTACGCCAAAAAGCGTGCCGAAATCCGCTCTTCACAAATGAAAGCATACCTTAACCAACAGGCTGATATTAAGCATCAAGAAGATGTAATAGCTAAGCTAAAACAATTCAATCGAGAGAAATCAATAAAACGAGCAGAAAGTCGCGAGAAAATGTTAGACAAGGTTGAACGACTTGACAAGCCTACGGAAGTTGCTTCAGAAATGAGATTATCTCTCTCACCATCTGTAGAAAGTGGAAACGATGTCCTTACTGTTGAAGGTCTGAAAAAAAGCTTTGGTTCCAATAATCTATTTGAAAATATGAATTTTGAGATAAAGCGCGGCGAACATGTAGCTTTAATTGGTGGAAATGGTACTGGAAAAACTACTATACTTAAAATAATTAACCGACTTGAGTCTAAAGATTCTGGCAATATAGCGCTAGGTTCTCGTGTAAAAATTGGTTATTATGATCAGGAACATCAAGTATTGTCTCTTCACAAAACAATATTTGATGAAATATCAGACGCTTATCCTGATTTAAATAATACAAAGATAAGAAATGTACTAGCAGCCTTTTTATTTACTGGCGAAGATGTATTCAAAAAAATTGGAGATTTATCTGGTGGAGAACGTGGTAGAGTTTCTTTAGCAAAACTTATGTTGTCTCCAGCCAATTTCCTAATCCTAGACGAGCCTACAAACCACTTAGATATACAATCTAAGGAAATTCTAGAAGAAGCTATTAAGAATTATGAAGGAACTGTTCTTTTTGTTAGCCACGACAGATATTTTATTAATAAAGTTTCTTCAAGAATCATAGAACTTAAGGATAAAAAACTTTATAACTTTATAGGTAATTACGATTATTACGAAAGTCACAAAGACAATGTATATGGCGTTTCTAATACTAATGCTAATCCATTTAGCAGTATTAGTGGGATAGATCCTTATAATGCTGATAGCAAAACCAACACCGACAGCACATCTGATAAAACGGTTACGACATCTAGCAAGGAAGACTATCTGAAAAACAAAGAAGAGCAAGCTCGTTTAAGAAAGCGTGCTAATGATTTAAAGAAAACGGAAGCTAAAATTGCCGAAATAGAAAAAGCGTTGGATAAACTAAGCGACGAGATAAATGATCCTATTAATTCCACTAACTCTTTTAAGTTAGGTGAACTAGCAACGGAACAAGAAAAATTAGAAACAGAGCTTATGGAACTTTATGAAAAGTATTATGAATTAGAAGAGGGATAGCATTTGCTATCCCTCTTCTTTAAAGATTAATTTCTAAAATATTATGGCAAGTAATCGATATATAAATAATCAAGTTCGCCATTTGTGAATTCAAAAGTATAACCTGAATCACCAATGTACATCTCTGAATCTACAGTATAGTAATATGTTTTTCTAACATACTTTCCATCATCTGAAGTATAATCATATGTATCTGTTGGTGCTCCTGAATTTGCTTCTAACTCTTCCATTGTAATTGACAATGGGAAAGCAAAAGTAAGAATAGAGTTATTCTTCTCTAAATCTACAGGAAGATAAATCTCTACGATAGGACACTCATTCATAGGCTTATTTTCTTCAGTATAATTTCCAACATATACCTGTGCACTATACCACTCATCAAGATCAATCTTAAATCCAGATGAAGAATAGTTTGGATTAATATTATTTCCTGCGTTTGCAATATCATCCTCATCGAATGGAACGCCATCATCAATCATATCCTGTAAAGTTGTAACACCAAGAGTATATACTTTACCATTGATTGCGAAACTACGATTGTCTAAGTCTGCATAAGTAGAGCTCAATCCATCAACAGCAGAAGTTGGTGTTGATGTTGGAGCCTCAGTAGTTGCTTCTGTTGTTGCTTCTGTTGTAGCCTCTGTAGTCTCCTCTGTAGTTGCTTCTGTTGTAGCCTCTGTAGTTTCCTCTGTAGTTTCCTCTGTTGTAACCTCTGTAGTTTCCTCTGTTTTCTTCTTATCTTTATCTTTGTCTTTGTCATCTCCACCAAGAATTAAAACAAGTCCAACAATTAAAGCAATAGCTAAAACTACACATACAATGATAATTCCAAGCTTTCCACCCTTACCATTCTTTGGTGGATTATTATTACCGCCCTTGTTAAGACTCATCTGTGGCGCCTGACCAAATGGTGACTGTCCTGGCATTCCCTGTGGCGCCTGACCAAACTGTGGCTGTCCTGGCATTCCCTGTGGTGCCTGACCAAACTGTGGCTGTCCTGGCATTCCCTGTGGTGCCTGACCAAACTGTGGCTGTCCTGGCATTCCCTGTGGTGCCTGACCAAACTGTGGCTGTCCTGGCATTCCCTGTGGTGCCTGACCAAACTGTGGCTGTCCTGGCATTCCCTGTGGT
>SVEI01000094.1 GCA_015057445.1 Lachnospiraceae bacterium
TAGATGGTACAGTTTTATACGCATACTAAGTGAGCGTTAACATAATCGAGTAGGAGTCAGCCTACTCGATTTTTTTTGTAAAATGCATACATTTTGATACAATTCAGATACATTTCTATGCTACCATGCTATTAAGTGATAATGTATATACTATTAGGAGGATTAATTTATGAGAAGAAAAACAGCTATGGTTGTAGTAGGTATTATGCTTTGCTCTTTGATTGGTTGTGGCAAGAAAGAGGTGGATTACTCGGACGCTACTGAAAGTGCAAATGGTGAGGTGCAGGTGGAAAGCCAAACCACAGAGACCCAGTCCATTGAGATTCCTGAGAACATAGAGTACACCATCACAGGCGCCAAGGGAACCATCGATGTTGCGGCAGAGATTAAGGTGCCAGAGGAATATGAGAAATGTACTGTTATGGAGCTTTCAAGGGTTGTATACGAGGATGAGGACATTAAGGCCATGGCAGATAAAATCTTCGATGAGGGAAGCTATTTCCTTTATATGCCATATAACGAGGAGGCTAGAGCCAATCTTCGCGATAAGTTGACAACTGCTTCAGCTAATGCTGCAAATGATTGGGATGCAGCTACATTTGAATATGTATTAGGAAAATTTGAAGAGGAAGAATTCTTCTCCGCATCAGATGAAAGCTTTGATGAGCTTAAGTTCTACCCAGACCATAGAACTGAGGAAGAAGTATATTTTTGCGATATTTTTGGTGCTGTAGATGGAAGATGGTATATTCTATCCTTCCAGAAGAATGGTAATAATTGTGGTGTGAAACTTGTGAGATGGGACAGAACCATTGGTTTTCAGCTAGCTGATTATAGTGCAGATTCCATAGATGTGAGAACATCAGGTAATGCTAGTATCTATTCTCAGGAAGAATCAGAAGCTATGGCTATGGAATTTGCCATGAAACTTGGATATGTGGGATATGGAGTAGTGCAGTCAAATGTGGCTTTTTATGCATGTACATTACCAAAGGATGAAAGTACTATAGATAGAGAAGATTTTATTCAGGGAGTAGATGGTTATAATGTGTACCTTGGTCGAAACCAAAATAATTACGCTATGGCATATTCATCAGAAAGCTGGATAATGGAGTATCTTGATATTGATGGTAGTGAAATAGTATATGAAGATTTTCCTGTAGAAAAATTTGAGAATGCAGAGTGCATAAGAGTATATGTAGATGGACAGGGAATTTGTGAGATGAAGGTATACAATCCTATGGAGGAGGTAGGTCCTATGAATGAGGACATAGTTTTCCTTCCATTTGATAAGGTGGATGGTATTGCCCAGGATGAGTTACAGGCCTATGCTGATGCAAATAGCGGAAAGTTTAAGATTGAGTCAATTCAGCTTGCATATGGTATGGTGGATGAGGATGGTAAGAAGGCTTTAGTTCCTGTGTGGTATTATTTCGGTAAGGATTCTTTGAATAATCAAAGCTTTTATCAGCAGAATGCAATTGTAATGATTAACGCCTTAGACGGAACAGTTATTACTTATGAGTAGAAGCAATTTATATTTACTATTACTTGGGGATAAATTAAAATGGGGATAAACAAATTTAAGACATTATTAGGAGAAATGTATGATTGATAATAAAATAAAAATAAACTATAAGAAAATAGCCATAACGCTGGCAATTGTAATGCTTTGCCCGCTCTCAGGCTGTGGCAAGAAGCAGGTAGATTATTCGGATGCTACCGAGGGACAAGTCGAGGTTGTAGAAAGTGATATACCTCAGCATTTAGATTACACTATTACAGGGGCATATAGTGATGTAGTGGTAAATGCTGATGTGGTAGTTCCTGATGCTTACAAAAGCTGCACTGTTATGGAGCTAACTAAGAAAATATTTGAGACATCAGATATAGAGTACTATGTAGATTATTTCTTTGATGAGGGCACAGACTTTTTGTATATGCCATACAACAAGGAAGAATTTGCCGAGATAAAGGGGAATATGGAACCACTTTTAAAGCAGGCAACGGACCCGAGAGTGATAGATGCATTTGAATGTGCTATGGAAGAGCCGGAAAGCTATCCTGAGACAGAAGAGGAAATGTTTGACGAGTATAGATTCTATAATATGATTACTGATGAGAGATGTCAGATATTTGGCGCTATAGATGGGGAATATTATGTGTTGTCTTTTTTCAAGGATGATAGTAATTGTGTTATGATGCTAGAGCGCTTTGATAATACTTCACCCAACTTATGGCTAGAGGATGTAGCAGAAGATGATTACTATCTTAGAACAAGTGGTAATATCTGTACATACACCCAGGAGGAAGCCGAGAAGCTTGCCTTGGATTATGTGAAAGAGCTTGGGTATGAAGATTTCGGTATTATTCAGACAAACAACACCCAGAGTGAATATTGGTTTAAGGAGGGAGACAAGGAGGTTTCTGTAGACGGATATAGTATTTATCTGGGACGAACCTATGATAATTACTCTTATGTATATTCAACATATGATTGTCCTGATTACAACACTGATGGACAGATTGTGTTCGGGGAAAATGGTTCTTTCAAAGAAAAGATACATGAGTATATTAGAGTCTATGTTGATAGCAAGGGAATTAGACATATGTATTACTTCAATCCTATGGAAGAGGTAGGTGCTCTGTCCGATGAAGTTGCGTTTCTTGATTTTAGTAAGGTTCAAGCTGTGGTTGATGAAAACTTTGAACGCATGGCAGATCTTGAAATATATGGGTCAGAGATAAATATATCTGAGATAAGACTAGGCTATGGCTATGTAAATGATGGTGACAATTGGACTTTAATTCCTATGTGGTATTTCTTTAGTGAAATCGCAGGTTTTACTGGTGGGAATTACGTTCAGCTTAGAATAAATGCCATTGATGGTAGCATAGTGTTGGATGCTGATAATGTGATGTATATAGAAGATATAGAAAGTTTAGAAGAACTAGAGAATCTAGAAGATGTGGAAGTTATTATAGATGAGGAGTAATAGTTAGCTAGTGTTTGAATTGAAATTGAAATCAACAATTGCATATAGCGTACTAGCTTTGTCTTTGGTTATAGGATTAACTGGATGTGGCAAAAAGCAGGTGGATTATTCGGATGCTACAGAAGGGGTACATGGAGATACTACATCAGATGCATCTCAATTGAGTGAGGAAGATAATATACCAGAACACATAGAGTATGTTATACAGGGTGAAATGGGAGATATTACAGTTTACGCTGACATAAAGCTTCCTGATGCTTATAGAAAATGTGCCGTGGTAGAACTTGAAGAGACACCATTTGAGGATGAAGATATTAAGAAATATGCAGACCTTATCTATGATGAGGGAAGCTATTTTTTATACATGCCTTATAATGATGAAGAGGTAGCATTTCTCAAGGATAAATTGAGTAATTTATCCCAATTATCCACCACAGATAGAGAACGTACAAAATTTGATGAAACTATTGGTTGGTTAGAGACTGCATATTTTACAGAAGAAGATGAAACTGATTATGAGGAGTTGAAGTTTTATAATCCACGTGTTCCTAAAGAGGGAGAATGTACCTTGCTTGGAGAAGTAGATGGGAGATGCTATATACTGCGATTCATGTATGATGAAAATAATTCTCTTATGACATTGGAACGATGGGAGAGTTATGAGGATATTTTTGCTCAGGATACAGGACAAGAATCTATAGATATGAGGCTAGAGGGCAACAACTGCATTTATTCCCAGGAAGAGGCGGAGGAGCTTGCTATAGATTTTGTAAGACAAATAGGTTTTGAGGATTATGATGTGGTGTGTACTAATAATGTGTACTGCACTGAGTATAATTATGATCCTACTCATCAAAGCTATGATTCTAGAGTTGAAGGGTATAATGTCTATTTGGGAAGGACATATGATAATTATTCCTTTACATATTCATCAAGTAATTATCCGAGAAACATATTTAATAGCTTAGTTTTGGATGAAGATGGTAATGCTACCACTATAGATGGATATGAATATGTTAGAGTGTATGTAGACAATCAGGGTTTATGCCAGGCAGAAATTGTTAATCCTATGTTGGAAACAGGAAATGTTACGGATGATGTTGCCTTAATGCCATTTGAGAAGGTTGATAGTGTAGCCCAGGAAGTTCTTAAGGATTATGCTGACAGCTCTAATAATAATTTGTCTGTAATGGAGATAGAGTTAGGTTATGGAATGATTAGACAGGACGGTAAGGTTGCCCTAGTACCTATGTGGTATTATTTCCAAGGTGACTACAGTAAGGAAGCAGCTTACTCAAGACTATGTTTTGTGAAGATTAATGCATTGGATGGAAGCCCGGTGTATGATTATTAAGATTTTTATTTTGATACATTTTAGATACATTTCTATAATATAATACAAAATGTGGGAAACACCTAAAGTGAATACTTAATTACAAAGGAGGCAAAACGGGAGATTCTATATTTATACACTTGGGGAAATTAAAATACAAATTATAAAATAAGGAGAAATAATATGAAGAAAAATGGAATAAAAGTATTAGCATGCTTAATGGTTATGGCTACAACTCTTACCGCCTGTGGGGAGAAGAAGGAGGTAGATTATGTAGATAATCAAAATGTTAGCGAAAGCGTAGCATCTATGGATGAGGTTTCAGGTGGAACTTCTAGTGAAGCTGATGGGGAGGTTGTGTACGAAGAGGCGCCTGAACACATAACCTATGATGTGGTTTGCGATAGAGTTACTGTAACAGTGGATGCGGATGTAAGCCTGCCACAGAAGTATGAACAGTGTAAGGTGGTTGAACTAGAAAAGTCTGTTATGTCAGATGAGGAGCTAAAAAGCTACGTAGAGAGCACATTTGACGAGGGTAGCTACTTCTTGTATATGCCTTACAGTGAGGACGAAATTGCAAATGCAAAGGACAAGCTGATTAACATTGCAGCTCAAACTGCAGATGAAAGGCTTAGCAGTGTAATAAATGATGTGATAATACCACAGCTTGACGAAAGCGTTGAAACGTATGCTGATAGTGAAAATACTATTAATGACGAGATGAAATTCCAAAGTTTAAATGTGATAGCAGGAATGGGTAATGAACTGGTGTCATGTGAGATGTGTAATGTTATAGGAACCATTGATGGAGAGTATTACCTATTTGAAGCTTATAGAGATAAGACAAATCAGTTTGTCAGATTAAGCAAGCTAAGCGATACTGGCAAAGCTACTACAGATGTGGGACCTGGTTACGCTGAGATGACAGGT
>SVEI01000019.1 GCA_015057445.1 Lachnospiraceae bacterium
CCTCAAGATAAGATATCCCATCTTCGGAGTAAGACCCCTTGAAGACTACAAGGTTGATAGGCTAGGAGTGTAAGTGTGGTAACACATTCAGCTGACTAGTACTAATAGGTCGAGGGCTTATCCTTAAAGGTTTCTTATGAAACGGGAAATAAAACTATTGATTATTTTAAAAAAGGATGATATAATCGTCTTTGTGTGAAGTTCTGAAGGTACATACCTTTAGATAAGGCCCGGTGGCTCAGCTGGTTAGAGCGCCGCCCTGTCACGGCGGAGGTCGAGGGTTCGAACCCCTTCCGGGTCGCTATAAATTTAATATTTATAAAAATTTGGGATCTTAGCTCAGCTGGGAGAGCATCTGCCTTACAAGCAGAGGGTCACAGGTTCGAGCCCTGTAGGTCCCACTTAAGAAAAATTAATATTTTCTTAAGCCGATGTGGCTCAATTGGCAGAGCAGCTGACTTGTAATCAGCAGGTTATCGGTTCGATTCCGATCGTCGGCTTTAATCATCATAATTGATGATATGGGCGGATTCCCGAGTGGCCAAAGGGGACAGACTGTAAATCTGCTGCATTTTGCTTCGGTGGTTCGAATCCACCTCCGCCCATTTTAATAACCCTATATCGCGGGGTGGAGCAGTCGGAAGCTCGTCGGGCTCATAACCCGAAGGTCACAGGTTCAAGTCCTGTCCCCGCTACTAATTACATAAAGATAATTAATATGCCCAGATAGCTCAGTTGGTAGAGCAGAGGACTGAAAATCCTCGTGTCACTGGTTCGATTCCGGTTCTGGGCATCTTTTTATGCCCAAAAATATTCCCTGAAAGTGGCTTAAATGCTACGTTTCAGGGATTTTTTTATTTGTGCGAAAATGTAAAAAGGGGCAGAAAAGGGGCAAATTAAAATAGAAAAAATGTTCGGTTGACACTTTATGTCGATTTATTTACAATATATGTCAAATATTCCTAATAGGAGGGTGTTATGAGCAAAGCAAAAACAGAACAGGAATTAAATAAGCATAAGTCAGATGCTATTAATAAATTAAATAAATATTTGGATAAATTAATCAAATCAAATGATGATAAAGCTAAAGGCAAAGCGGATAAGTTATGTTATTGGCTTGTTGATTGGTGCAGATTCCTTGGGCTTGAAAAAAATTTTGATTCAAAAAAATTAATTAAGTATAAGAGAGGCTCAATAGTTAAGGTTCATCTAGGATTTAATGTAGGTAGCGAAGAGGGTGGACTCCATTATGCAGTAGTTCTTGACAAAGATAATGCTATGAATTCTCCAGTCATAACTGTAGTGCCGTTGACATCAGTTAAATCTAATACGGATTTAAACAAGTTAAAACCGGGCGCCATACATATTGGCAATGAATTATATAATAGTCTAAATTCAAAATTTACAACTAAAATGAATGAGGTCCAAAAAAGATTAAATGACTTAAAGGAATATTCTGATGAAGAAAAAGCTTCAGAAAAAATACCAAGTATTTTAAAGGAATTGGATCAGCTTAGGGATATGCAATCAGAAATACAGAATATGAATAGAGGTAGTATAGCACTTGTGAATCAGATTACTACAATTAGTAAGATTAGAATATATGATCCTAAGAGTAATCACGCTCCGCTAAAGGGTGTTAAATTATCTAATGATAAGTTAGAATTGATTGATAAAGAAATATTAAAATTATTTACAAAAAGCTGAATTCTTTGTTGACTTTTGAATATAATAAATGTATAATCATATTTGCACAACGTATTGTGCAACATTGTCGCTTGCCGGCAGAATATAAGACATCGCTCTCAGACAACTGACGGGCATTTTAAAAAGAGTTAAGATTTTTTCTTAACTCTTTTTTCGTTTTAACTATAGTATCTTTGTACCTCTAATCTGTGCGTTATCTCTCTCCTGGAGCTCCTTGGTAACATGAAGATATATAGCCTTGGTGATCTTGCTGTCATGGTGGCCAAGTCGTCTTGAAATGGTCTCTAAATCAACTCCCTGAGCTGCTAGGATAGATGTATGTGTATGTCTTAATACATGAGGTGTTATTTCACGCCCTAATGCAGCCATAGAGATATCTTTTAGGTAATTTAGATATGAATAATATTCTAGCATATCTCCGTTATTCTTATGAAGGAATAATCTACTTGAAATCTTATTACTTTTTCTCTTGGTTCGTATGAATAGTCTTATACTATTCACAACCTCTGCCAGTTCTGGCTGAACATATACCTCTCTTACAGAATCATCAGTCTTAGGTGTTGTTACCACTTTATTGTTTGCATCATAGGTTTTCGTTACGCTTATGTATGTAGATACATCAGAACTATACAATGGTAATGCTTCTCCAACTCTTAATCCGGATAATACAAGGAATTTAGTAAGATAGTACCATTCCGGCACACCCTGACTCATATGTTCTAACAATTTTCTAAGCTCATCTGTCTCGAGATACTTTCCTTTTACCTTTTGTCTTTCTGATTTTTCGTAATTAACTTTGAGCTTCTTGACCAAGGAAATGTTATCGGTATATTCATTTTCGTATCCCCAATTAATCATAGCTTTAAATCTAGTTAGATATTCATTAGCTTTCTCGCCTTGACCCGATAGCTTGTCTCTTACGTATTGTGCTGTAAGTCGATTAACTATAACATCTTCACCAAGAAGCTGTACAACTTTACCTACAGATATCTTGTTACGTCTAACAGTAGATTGCTTAAGATTCTCTTCTTGTTCTTTAATATAAATGTCATACAGTTGCTTAACAGTAATATTATCGGTAACAAGAGTTGAAGTAAGCTCGGCTATCTTCCTATTAAGCTCATCCAAAGCAAGCTTACGAGTGCTTGCAGTATTCTTATCCATGGTAATAGAAACTTTCTTAAGTTTGTCTGTCAAAGGATCCTTATACCTCTCGATAAATTTGTAGGTTCCTTTTTGTGTCTTCTCAATCCACATAAATATCACTCCTTCTTTTTTATAAAGTTGCACCGGTGCAACAGTTTTCTTATATTAGGGTATAAAAATACCCTGGTTGTAAAACCAAGGCAGAAATGATATAATATGCTTGTTCAGGGCTATATATCATAACCTTGGTTTTGAGTATAGCAGAATCGCTCTTGTACGCCAATACAGGGGCGATTTTTCTATTTGGTTTGTTCAGCGTTCCTTATAAACTCTAGTAGTTTATCTCTATCCCACAATTTTATTTTATGGGCTTGTGCAGTTTCGATAGCGCTTTTGGTGAAATATCTGTTAGTCATAACAACACCAACATCGCAATTATATATGTCCTTTCCTGAATGCGCCTCTTGGACTGCTCCGTTTCCTATGTTTCCAGAATAACACTTGCATTGGATGGCATACTTTATATCATCCTTTTTTGCAAGAATATCAATTCCGTAATCACCGCTACCTTGTGTAACTTGAACGTTTGTAAATCCATTTTTTCTTAATATATCTGCGCAGAAATACTCAAAATCGTGGCCTTCCATAATATCAAAATTTGCAGATATTTGAAGTGGTTCGGTTTGATGCTCTGAATTAGGTTGCTTCTTTGGTATAGGTAAGTTATGCATCTTAAAGATGGCAATAAGACCTTGCTTGTCAGCTATTAATGTGTATTGGTGTTCATTGAGTTTTGCAACAGCTCCAAGTTCTACTAATTTATCCAGAATCATAATTGTTTTATTAAATCCAATCATGAGTGCCCGTTGTATTAATCCTATTGATACAAATTTTTTATCTCTGTTCTTATAAGCAAATATAGCTACATTAACCAATTCTTCGTCAGTATATGTAATGGGCTGCTTTGCAGCTTCTTTCATATTTTTTTTAACATCCTTGTCTATTCTTTTTTTAATATACTTTTGATATATTCTATCTTTCCTCTTTTTGTAGTGTTTTTTGAACACAATCCTATTTAGTGTATGCGTCATTATCGAAAAAAGTAATCCAACTAGTATAGACTTAAAAATTCCATTCATACTTTTTGATAGAGCATAAGTAAGAAAAAAGACAACATATACTGATGGAGAAATAGCTGCATCCAATTTTACACTCAAAGGTATATTTTTATAGTTACTCATTAAATCACCCTGTCTTATATAAATTATGCGCATAAGCTTCTATCCTATCAACAGAAGAGTTGCTTTCGAAATCTAGTCTTAATATATGTTTAAGCGCATGTATATAAGCATCATTCTGTTGTTCCTGGTTAAGCTTTGCATTGATAAAGATGGAATAAGAACCATCCTCGTTACAAGTTACTGTTTCTTTTACACTGGTACTAGGAAAATCTAGTAAGTGTACAAATATATCATTATGCATTTCCGTTCACTCCTTTGTCCTATGATAATATAATATGCTTTGGGCTATATATAGGACTTATTCATTACGCTCCTTTTTCTTAAGAGCAAGGAGCATAGTGTGAACGGTCTGCAGATCCTCAGGAGAGGCATCCTTCGCAGCATCAAATAGCAATCTTAGTTCTTTATTCTCAAATATCTCTTGAGCTACCTTTTTTGTTTCTGGATTAAGGTAGTATTCAGAATTTGTATCGAAATCATCTTCTCCGATAATATCAGTTTTTTTACAATTTAGAGCTTTGCATATTTTTTCAATCATTCCCATTTGAGGCTCTGTTCTGTTGATTTCCCATGAAGATACAGTCTTGTCACTAACACCTAATTTGGTAGCTAACTCATATTGACTTAAATTTTGAAGTTTTCTCCAATGTTTTATTTGTTCGCCTATTCCCATACAAGTCACCTCCGTAAGTGTATTATATACATTTTGTAGGGTGATGTAAAGAAAAATATGCAAAATGTAGAAAAAACTATTGACAATCTACATAATGTAGGGTATTCTATGAGGGAAATCTACAAAACGTAGGGGAAAGGGGTGAGAAAATGAGGTTAACAGTAAAACAATGGAGACTTGCTAAAGGAATATCGCAGGAAGATATGGCAAAGCACTGTGGCGTACATAGAAATACCTATGCATCATGGGAAGATAATCCTGAAGCTGTATCTATAGGTAATGCTAAAATTATTGCCAGAGCATTAGGAGAGAGTGTAAATACAATTTTTTTTGAACAAGAACTCTACAAAATGTAGAAATTCAGGGAGAGACTAGAAACGTGAGCGAAATGTTAAAAGGAGAGAAGAGATGGAAGAACTATTATATGGCCCCCACGAGTTAAAGACCATTGAGATAGATATTGAAAACAAAATTATGTTCATTAAACAAACAACAAACACAGAAAGGAGAGCATATGGATTATTTAACATATAGAAATGCCTGACTCAGAAGAATCAGGCAAAGAATAGTAAAGTGTTAACCACAAGGGAGAATTACAACATATGAAGATTCAATTAATTATTGGTGTTTTTATTGGTCAAGTAATTTACAACATCTACAAGACACATAAAGCCCATAAGAGAGATAAAAAAAGAGAAATAAGTAAGTGTGTTAAATAAGATGTTGAAAAAGTCATATTTGACATTTGGAATAAGGTTAAAAACTATTCCCAGTATAAAACTGATATAAAATTCTTTTTTTACACTAATTATATAATTTTCGTCATATTCTTCCGTGGTGGTCTCTTTTTCGGTATTTTCGTAAGCTTCTTTAAGTTTGTCATATATGTAAGCAGAGACAATACCAAAAACTATACTTAAAAAATGGTCCAATTTAACCCCTCCTTCTTTTGTACTTGGCGCTGTAACACCTGTACATAAGATTATAGGGAGAGAATTTGATTAGTGCAAGATGAATTGCACAGAAAGGAGAGATGAAGATGGAACAATCAACAATAGAAACAATAGAAACAATAGACGCTACTATAGAAGATGTTTGCCAGAAAGTAATGAAACTGGACATTGCAGACACAGAGTATGCAGATAATGTAAAAGCTCTTGCCGAATTGATATCAGCAAGAGCCCAGATTAGAGACTAATTATCTTTAAATCGATTATGACGATTGTCGGTAAAACGTTGTTTTATTCTTGCATAAATATCTTCGTACTTATCGACTAATTGCTCAGGTGTCATACCTGATAAGTCTTGATTTTGAAGATACAGCATTGTAAGTCCTTCTGTTCTTGTTGAAGGAAATGTACTTAAGTTAACAGAATCTGACATAGTATTTCTCCTTTCTTGTTACTCGGCTTTGGCAGGAGCCTGTAATAAAAGTTTATCACAGGAGAATATATTTTCAAGATTTGAGGTGAGGAAGTGAAGAGAAGCAGAGAGGTATCAATTATCGTTGATGCTTTGGTGATTAATGAATTGATTGAGCAAAGAAAGTCAGACAGAGCAAGACATATTATCAAAGAAGCCATAAAAGATATTCGTAGAGAACAGTATGAAGAGAGACAGAGGAATAAAGAATGTAAAAAACGCAAGAAGAATAGGGAGCAGTCTCCCAAGACTGTAATGGAGAATGCGATTAATAATGTGCTTTTAAATTACAAGCCAGATAGAACAGTTCAGAATGTTGATGCGATTTATCCAACAGTGAAACTTGATAGCTCAATATTTTATAGGGGGTAGCTTATGAAAATAACAACATCCAAAGGAACAACATTTAACACAGTGCAGACCAAGCGTATAGCTATGACTACTGCAGAACTTGCTATTGCCTTTGGTATCAGCAAGCAGACTGTAGCAAGTCGTATTAAGGAGATAGAAGAAGAGGTCAGCAATAAGAGATATGGACCACATTCGGTTATTCATGATGTGGGGTATGTAGCGGTGAATCCGTTAGTCTTTGCAGATTATATGGTTTATCGGAGCAGACTACGTAACAAGAACTTAAGGAAGAATGTTCCGGCATATGATCCGTTTGAGACAGCTAGAGAGCTACAGCTTCAGACAGAGCCGGATGAGGAAAGTGCATAGGAGATGGTAAAGTGGCCAGGAGCAAGAATTGTCTTAAGTGCAAATACTGTTACCCAATTAGGAGTGACAGTACGGCATTAAAGGACTGGAAAAACAATTTTACCTGTGATCATTTAATAAAGACTGGCATATTAGCAGATAAAGGTCCGGATCCGGACAACTGTTTGTTGTTTGAGGAAAAGACTGATATCAGGAGTAAATTCTTATTTGGAAATAAAATAGGAGGTACATATGGGAAAACCAAAGAAGAGAGCAAGAACTCCGAATAGGAGAGAAAAGGAACTGGCTTGTTGATGAGACAGACAACGATTCAATTACGGTCATAAGTAAGAATTCAGGGATAAGGAGGACAATAGAGTATGGAACTTAAAGATAACTATCAGCTGATGCTTCAGGAAGCTTCTGAAAAGGCTCGTAGCTTTGATGGCTTAAAACCACCTAATCAGGCTTCATATATAGGCAGCAGGATTAATAATTCTGACACTGTTGATTACTATAGAGACGATAGTGGCAATTTCTATTATGAAACTCATCGTGGCAGAGCATTTAAGGAACAGATGGTAAAGGCTGAGAAGGAGCGAAGAAAGTTAAGGTATGGAGCATGATATAGACAAAAAAAGAGCCAGATTAATAAATAACCCAGCTCAGATGGTTTTGAAAACCAACTTAATTTACCCAAGCTCAGTTTATCAAAACTTTTATCCTGGGTCAACAAGAATTCACATATTAGGAGACATTTTATGAAGTTAAAAGAAGATATTAAGGTTTTACTGGCGCATATAGCAGCCTTTGCAGTGTTTTGTGGAGTTATGAGTTTGCTTATGTGGATAGGTACATATTAGGAATTTAGGAGGATAAAAGCATGTTATATGAAAGATTTGGAGAATTTGATTCAGCAGAAGAGATTAATAAGTCAGCAGAGGGAATTAAGGCCGAGGGAGATACAGATAGTCTGCTAGTTCTTGCCAAGGAGAATGGCATAGATAAATACGATGTATGTGACTATTTAGATGATGTGGTGGATGAGCTTTGTAATCCGCTTATGGCTGCATTAGGTAAGCTTCAGGTCGAAGCTGATGAGCTTAAGCCTTATGAGATTATGAACGACTGGATAGAGTACATTAAGGCAAGATGCCAGGAGAGAGATGAGATTGCTAGAGCAGTACGCAAGAAGGGCAAGAGCCTTAAGGGCTGTATCGCAGAGTTGCTTAAGTGGTCCTTTAGTAATGCTCAGCCGGTTGATAAAGAGATTATCAAGGCAGCAGGTGTTAATCAGTCATATCCAATAAAGTTAGGTATTCCTGGTATGGGTAGAGCAAGAAAGATAATTACGGATTATTACTTAGGTAAATAGGGGGTGGCTGTATGTTTGCATATAAAGGTTTTAACCAACAGCTTCAAGCCACCAGGGGGAATGGAACATTTCAATACGAGATGAATCGTTGGTATAAGGAGTCAGAAGCTAATTGTGCTAAAAATGGTTTTCATTGCTGTGAAAATCCTCTAGATTGCCTCACCTATTATAAGTGGGATGGAAATAACATTTTTTGCATAGTAGAGATTAGAGGAGATATCCATGAGGATTCTGGCGAAAGAATTAGTGCCACAGAAATCAGAGTAGTAAAGAAACTTGAGTTATTTGACTTCTTGTTACATGCTTGTGCTTTTATACAAAAACATCCCAAGAGAGTTATCAAGAATATTAAGTTAGAGACTGGAGAAGCTTGGTCTGATGATAAGTTTATTGTAGTAAGAGGTAAAAATCCTAAGGCATCAGGACCTGAAGGATGTTACCTAGTATTGCTGAAAGAGTATTTAGACAGTAATGAGATAGAAGAGATACATATTGTTCAGGTTGATAAGGGAAATGGTATTAAACCTAATATACTCTATACAGTTTCTGAACTGGAGGTGGTGGAATGATAAAGGCGGAATTGAGAAAGCTAAGAACATTGAATGCCACCAAAGAGATGGTTGAAAAAGCAAAAAAAGGGAAGGGACAGAATTATAAGCGTTCGTATTATTACTCAAAAAATAATGACGCAACTTACCGCCTATATATGAGAGCACAAAATCTTGGACCATATGTTAAAGCTGCCATCTTTGATGCGAAAAATCTCTGTAAAGATATAACAACTCCTATATATGAGGTTTATATCAATATTGAAGGGAAAGAGTATATAACAAGAGAACTTGACAATAGTGGTAATGAGATTGGTTGGTCTAAAGCAATGATACATAATCTTAAATATCCAGGAGAATGGGGATATTCTTGTTTTTTGATTTGGATGGATTCACACCAAGCCAGTCATATAGGAAAACTTCTTGGAAACGATAAAAAAGGTGCTGATGCGATATATAGGTTTCAGCAAGACATTAAAGCAGATGCTTTGGCCAAAGCTAGAGAACGTCAGGTTGCTCCGTGGGATGCAGATAATAACCTGGTGCCGAAAGAGTTACCTAAGGGCTTTGAGAAGTGGTGGCAGAAAAAAGCCATATCGGAGCACTATCTATTTTATAAAAGCAAGGATGATAATAAGGGCTACTGCTCTTATTGCGAACAGGATGTGTTTATTATCGGAAAACCTAAACATAATGCAATAACAAAATGTTCGAATTGTGGACATGAGGTAAGGTGTAAGCAATTGACCAGATTTAAGTATATCGACGGTAAGAAAATAACAGTGAGTTGCTTTCAGTCTGTAAAAGGTGGAGTAGTGTTAAGAGTATTTGATGTTCAAACATGTTTCAATCTTAATCAAAAAGATGATTTATTAGAGCCATATAAGAAACCAAGGCACTATATAAACGAACATAGAAGAATATTTAGATTTGAAGATGGTACTACAAGGTCATATGATTGGTATTTTTACAAGAATATAAAACATCGCTGGTGCTCCACAATATACTGCGGTTACAGTGTGTATTATACCTGGAATAAAGCTAATTCAAGAGTATACAGAGGTAATCTTCGTTGCCTTAATAAAATCCATACCTCTATTCCTACTCTACTTAGAAAAGGATATTCATTTAATCTTGCAAAATTACTACATGAGGAGTCTGGAAATCCTTTGATAGAGCAGTGTGTGAAAATTGGAGCTGTAAGATTAGGGTTAGATCTTTCAGAACATTCATATGCCAGTGCACTGAATTGTATAGACCAAGAAGCTACTGAATTAACAAAGAGTTTGCTAATAGACAAAATGCGTCTGAAGCGTTTGGTGGCACATAATGGCAATTTAGACTTTCTACGATGGCTTCAACAGGAAAAAACTGATAACACCATATTTGATGACAATATGATAAATGAATTTTCTAAGAATGATATATTGCCTGGTGATTTGGTCGAAGTTAGAGAAAAAATGACATATCAGCAGATATACAATTATTTGTGTAAAAATATTCAGGGGAATGAAAAGATACGTAATGTATGGCAGAGGTATGAGGATTATATTCAAATGGCCGAAAAGGCAGGAATGGCAATTGATAATATCATGGTATATAAGCCAAGCAACCTTTCTATGGCACATGCTGAAGTAATTAAGTTGTTAGAAAAAGCTGATATGGAAAACGAAGCAAAAAAGGTAGAAGAAAAATTTCCTATGGTTAATGAGGTCTGTAAAACGTTAGGAAAGTATGAGTGGTCAGACGGAGAGTATATGGTTGTAGCACCAAAATGCGTAATGGATATTGTGGAGGAAGGAACAATACTAAAGCACTGTATACATAGAGTTGATTACTATATGGATAGAATGGAGCAAAAGGAAACGTTTTCTTTGTTTTTAAGGAAATGCTCAGCGCCCGCTGTTCCTTGGTATTCGTTAGAAGTTGAACCTAGTGGAAATATCAGACAAAAGCGTACGGTACAAGATACCCAGGGAAAAGATCTTGATGCTGCTATTCCGTTTCTGAAGAAATGGCAAAAAGTGATTAAAGAAAGACTTGATGAAGAGGATATGAAGTTGGCCAAGATTAGCAACAAGAAGAGAATAGATAATTACAAAGAAATACGTAAAGAGCAAAAAAAGGTATGGCACGGAGTTCTGGCCGGAAAGTTATTGGCTGATGTACTTGAGGCGGATTTCTTAGGTGTGGATGATATTGCAGTATAGGAGGAACAATATGGAATTATCAACATTTGATTATACAACTGATTATAAAGCATTTAAGCAGGAGCTTGATACAGAACTTAGCAAGGCGGCAGATGGCTTCGTTAAGATAGGTTATCTGTTAAAGCTGGCTAGAGATACAGACATATTAGCCGAGAGCGGCTATACATCTATAGCTGAATTTGCCAAGGCTGAATATGGACTGACTAAGGATGTGGTAAGCCGTTATATCAATATAAATGATAGATATTCAGAAGGTGGCAACAGTCCTTGCCTTGCAGACAGGTATAAGGGCTTTGGTGTTGCCAAGCTTGCCGAGATGTTAACTCTTCCGGATGCTATCGTAGATAACATATCTGCAGATACAACCAAGGAAGAGATTAAGCTTATCAAGAAAGAGTATGCCCAGGAGCAGGAGATAAGTGATATAGAAGTAGCTTTGGAAGCTGCTGAAGTGGAACAGAGTAAAACAGAGTCCACATCACCTGATGCTATATATACTCCACAGAACCATATGCAACAGATAATATATGATTTCTTGCATGGGGATCCTGAAGAGTATCTTAAGCTACAGTTTAAGTCTCCAGATGATTACACCATAGAGAATATAGCAAATATTCTGACCCCTTCTGATGATAGAAGTATCATAAGCAGAATACCAGGTGTTGGCAGACTTATAATGACTCTTCATGGAGCAGGAACGGATATAGTTGTGGTCAATATGCGTTCGGGTGAAAAGGAAAAGTATACATGGGAACAGTTAGAAGAATATATCTACCTAATATGCTGTCCTAGTGTGGAACAGACATATAAGGACCTGTGGAAGGATGTATATAACGAAGAGTGGAACTATGAGCCACCGAAGGAAGAACCTATTAAGGAATCTAGCTCTAAGGTAGAACCAAATAAGCCGGCAGAGAAGAATAAGCCTAAGCCAGAACCTAAGAAGGCTAAGAAGAAGGAAAGTAAGGTTTCTGTTGTTAAGAAGGATAAGCCGGCTGTTAAGGAGCCAGAGCCCGTTACTGAGAAGGTGGAAGTTGTTCCTGGAGTTGAAGCTGAGATTACAGATATCAACAAAGCAACTGAGGCAGCAGTACAGGAAGAGATTAAAGCTAAGATAGAGTCGGTTCCTTCGCATACGACAGAGGAATCAGATGAAAATATGGAAGTTGCACCGGTGCAATCAAGTTCATATTCATTTTATAAGGGTATGCCTAAGGATAAGCTGGAGGAGATATTCAAGGAACTTTATAACCAGATGGATGATGAGTATCAGGGTATGAAGAAATATTTAAGACAGTATAATACTGACGGCGCTGTAGCTCTTATGAACACCTGCAATGAGTTGTATACAAAGCTCATTGATATAGCAGACATATTACATGAGATGGAGGAGAACGAGGATGATTGATATCACTGAGAAGGTAAAAGACTACTTTCAGCTTGAAGCTGTTGTAACCAAGCACAGTAACAATATATCATGCATCCAATGTATTAACTGTCTCAAGTGTCAGGATAAGAGAACTAAACCTAATACATTAGCCTGTAGGGATGAACTAAGGGATACATACAGAGAAAACAGATATGAAGGTCTGGTTGTAACGGTAGAGAGAGCTGCAGATTGGAATGTAAAACCTACTGAACACGAACAGATGATGTATGAAGCTTTTGTTAATTTGCAAAAGGAGTTGAGTGAATCATGCGTAGCTTAATTATAACACTGATGCTAATAGCTGCTTTTCATCCCAGAATTGATGTAGGAGATAAAAATGGGATATCAGTAGATTCTGGCCATATGGTATTCACTATGCCGGTAGAGGAATACTGTGAGCTGTATAACATCAGCAAGGAACCATTATATTAGAACGCACTATTAAAAATATATCATGTAACAAGAGGTTTGTTTGTAGGAGGGACAAGCTGTCCCTCCAGAAAGGAGTAAGAATGAAAGCAATGATTAAATTAGGAGATATATTATCCCTCATAGGACCGCAACAGCATATTCGGATATGTGAAGAAGTGAAGGGAAAAGAAATAGAACTGTTTGTTGGCAAGGCAGCAAGTCTTAGGATGAGTAATGAGCAGGAGCACAAGGACCTTTTGGATAGATATGCCAAGCTTATGCTTATAGCTGCTAATTTAAATGAGGCAGTCAGTAAAGGTGATAAGGCAGCAGAGACAGATGGTAACTCCAAGAAAGAACCACCATTCTCTTTAAAGATTTACATACTCTAGTCGGTAACAATTTACCACCAGTTTATAAGCTGTCGAGTAATCGGCAACTTTAAGCCTATATAAAAATCTGACAGCTACAGTCTGTCTTAGTAACACTATAAGTATATTAAAGTTATGACATAAAAGATAAAGGGTGATGGAATGTACATACATAAAATTTTTAATGGGATAAATTCCATAGAACACGGGTATAGCTTTGTTGGTCAGTATGGAAGGATGGGAGAAAGGAGAGCAAAGAGGAAGAAAGCTACTCCCGAGCAAATGGCTAGACAGAATCAGATCAATAAGGAGAATATGATTCGAAGATTGATTAAGGCTAATTTCTATCCTAACGATTTATGGATATGTCTAAAGTATCCTAAAGGAACTAGGAAAGATATGGTGTCCTTTAAGAAGGATTTTAATTCTTTCATACGAAGAATGAAGAATGATTATTCAAAACGTGGAGAAGAACTAAAATACATTTATCGTCTTGAGATAGGTAAACGTGGTGGATTGCACGTACATCTCATAGTGAATCGAATCTGGGGAACTGACCTTTTGTGTCAGAAGAATTGGCCGGGTGGATTATGTGACTTTACACCTATGTATCAAAAAGGTGATTATAGAGCTTTAGCTGCATATATAGCAAAGCCACTGCCAACAACGGATGAGAACTTTGAACAGTTAAATTTGTTCGATGATTTCTCGCAGAAAGAAATAAAGCAACTTGCTAAGTATGGTCGTAGTAGGAATCTTGTGGTACCTGAACCAGAAGTTAAGAAATATGTTAAAAGAACCATGAAGAGTATTATTCAGAATGGTCCAAAAGCAAGAGAAGGCTATTACATTGATAAGGATTCTATTCGTATGGGAATTAATCCTATAACCGGATTATCATATGTGTATTACACAGAGGTAAAGCAAAAGCAGGAAATGAGACCTATAAGATACATTCCTGAAGAGAATATAAATAAATCAAAACGCAAACGAAGGGAGGTAAGTTGATGAACTTTGCAAATATGAAAAGAGGAGAGACTACAGAGCAGATACGATTATTTGATTGGGCTAGACTCCATGAGAGATTCATTCCAGAACTCAAACTTCTGCATCATATCCCCAATGAGGGTATCCGTACTAATGGACCTGTGCTAAAGGCAGCAGGACTTAAAGCAGGAGTACCAGATGTATGTCTTCCAGTGGCCAGAAGAGGTTTTAATGGTCTGTACATAGAGATGAAGTATGGCAAGAACAAACTTACAAAGGAACAGGAAGAGATAATGTCTCAACTGGTGGAACAGGGTTATAAGGTATCTGTTTGTTATAGTTTTGAAGATGCTAGAGAGGTTATTAGACATTATCTGGCCAAGTCAGATGAGTTTGACTTGGTGAACTGTGAGGAAGCTATCAAGGTATGGGATGAATGTGAGGGATACAGCAAAGAGCAATATCCATGTTCACCATGCAATGAGTGTGGAATATACAAGAATCGGAGGTGTGAGCAATGAAACCTATATTATTTAATACAGAAATGGTAAGAGCTATATTAGAGGGTAGAAAGACGGTTACTAGGAGAGTAATAAATCCCCAGCCTACATACTCACCTAGAGATGGTTTTTCATATAAAGGACATGCCTATGGTACAGATTTACCTCCAACGATTAAAGGAGCTGCTTATAATTTATGTTGTGCTGCTCCATATAAGATTGGGGATGTTCTTTATGTTAGAGAGACATGGGGTGATTATGGAGATGGTACACCACTCCTATATAAAGCAGATTATCCAGATGATGCTACCACCTATAAACATGATGATGATATACATATATGTGATTTACCTAAGTGGAAACCGTCAATACATATGTCTAAGGCAGCAGCCAGAATATTCTTAAGAGTAACCTCTGTAAGAGTGGAGCGGTTACAGGATATAGACACAGCTGATGATCAGGAGTTTTTTAAAGAGGGTACAGCTGATAAACATAGTTTTATTGAGTTATGGAATAGTACTGTAAAAAATGAGAGTCAAGGCTGGTATGGAAACCCTTATGTATGGGTTATAGAGTTTGAGAGAATAGAGAAATCAGAGGCAGCAGTTCAGAAGGGGGCCACATTAAATGTCCGAGAATAAATTAATCAAAACAGAAAAAGAAGCAATAGAGTGTTTAAAAAAGAATAAACCTACAAGTGGTTTTTATGCGTTACAAGAAGCTGTTGATATGGCAATATGTTCACTTGAAGAAATACAGCAGTATAGAAAATTAGGAACAATAGAGGAATTAAGGGTTGCAAAAGATAAGCAGGAAGAAAAACAAGTGTCATTTCATGGTGATGGATATTATAATGGTAATTTGGTTTATGATGAATATGAATGTCCGAGTTGTGGTAAGAAATATGAATTAGACTTTGAAGAACATAATTTCTGCCCAAATTGTGGACAACATATGTCGTTGGAGTGTAGTGGATAAAGATGAATAACAAAACGGTATATTATTCAAACTGCTTTTTTGAAGCAGTCAAGAGAAAAATAAGAGACTGGAGACATATCAGACTAATTCATATTAGGATGGATAACGGATTACACCACTGGCTATGGCATGATCTATATGATGATAATGTATATGACTTCCAACAGTTAGAAACAGTCAGACATTGGCATAATTTGTTATGGTTTAAAGGAAAAATTAGAGTAAGGCAATACAATGTATATTGTAGATGGTTAAAAGGAGAGTGATTAACTATGAAATCACAAAAGAAAATAACGATACATAAAATTAAGATTCAAAGACAATTTGCTGATGCGGTTCAATTTGGATATAAGAAGTTTGAGATAAGAAAAAATGACAGGAATTATCAAGAAGGAGACATCTTAAGATTCACCTGTATAGATGATAAAGGCAATCAGGTGTATCATCCTATCAACATTAGACAGTATAAAATAACATATATGCTGAATGGATGGGGACTTAAGAAAGGATATGTTGCATTTGGTATCGAGGAGATAAAAGAGGATATAACTATGGACTTGATTAACCAGAGATTAGATGAACAGGAGGATGAGTAATATGTTTTTCAGATTGTCAGTATTTAAGAAGCTTATAAAGAGTGCATATAAGAGGACGGGCTTTTACTTAGGACAAGATAGAGAAAAGATATACTACTATATACGAACACCAAGATTTGTAGTGTGGTTTAATGCTGAATCTATGCCTAAACAAGCTAAGGCAGCAGTTATTGAGTTTTCAGGAGAGCTACCAGAACCAGGAGAAGAATTTTTGTGTAGTGAAGCTCAAGAATGTAATCAGTATTCATTTTTGGGAACAGATTACAGCTTATTTGATATAGAGCAAAAGGCAAAAGCTAAATTCCATATAACTAAAATAAGTGATGTATCAACTGATTCAAGGTATATGTATTCAAAGATTGAGGATCGTGTTGTAAATAGCATATTAATACCCGAATCAATACTAGCCATGATAGATGCAGGAGCTATTGATACCGCTAATGGTGAAATACCACCTATAGGACCAGTGGCTACAGGTGTAATAGACAAACAAGTATTTTGGCATAACAACACATCAGCACTTTTAGTTATGGATGTATTAGAAGGCTCTGATGATGAGGCCAAGTCTTATGCCATGGCACTTGCTGAGTTAGAAGCAAATAGTAAGTAGATATACATATGGGAGGGGTTACATGACCAAGCCTAAGGAATCATATTATTACGATACTCCCGGCTTAGTATAAAAAAAGATTGTAAAAATATATTCAAAATGTTATAATTTAAACACTTAAACAAAAAATAGTGGACTGCTGCAACAGTCCACTATTGTGAAAAAGGAAGGCGTGCTCGCTATAAGAAGTAGTATAATAATTCGTATAGATAAAAAATGTAACGACTTATAGTGAGTATTGCCTCTGGGAGTGATGCAATGGCTACAATCAAACTCAAGTAGAAAAGTAGCTGTTCAAGTAGCCTGTGCAAGTGCATCTTCTCGCACAGACTTGATGTTCCGGTTGTCTTGTTCCTCTTCATAATATCAGCCTCCTTGCTAACTGGTTGACAAGTTGCATATATGATAGTGCAAAGCACATTCATAGCGATAAACAGGAGTCTGGTATAATTACTAACTATATTACATATATTACACGGAATTTTTAAATACTGCAATAATTTAGAATTCATAAAAGTATTTTTGTAAATTTTTACCAAAAATTTACATTAAATCTTCATGGTGAGTTATTTATAAGATGGCTGAGTTACGAAAAGTAGTTCTGCCGTTTTTTTTACAAAGTGAAATATAATGCTTGAAAGAATCAAAATCTATGGTATCTTTAAATTAGAGCCAGGGAGCCAGGTGTATAGGAATAACCTATGCACTTGGCTCTTTTTGTATTTATACCCAAGAGTTAGAAAGGAGAAACACTATACATGGCAAATAATAAAAAAATGGTTGAACAGGCATTTGCCTTGTATAAGGCAGGTGAAAAATTAAAGGATATAGCAGCTGCATTACATATAGCTGAGGGGACTATCAGAAGTTGGAAAAACAGGTATAAATGGGACGGTGAAAAAGACAGTAAAAACGTTGCAACGAAAAAATGCAACGTTGCACCGGTGCAACGCGAAAATAATATAGATTTGGATGATGGGACAAAAGAGACTTTTCAAAATCCAGATTTATCTCCAAAAGAACAGTATTTCTGCGTGTATTACATAAAATCCTTTAATGCCGTCCAGAGTTACATGAAAGCCTTTGGAGCGAAGTATAATGTGGCAGCAGTTGAAGGATATAAGACCCTAAAAAAACCTAGAGTAAAAGAGGAGATTGATAGGTTAAAAGAAATCAAGAGGCAGCAGATACTTTTGACGGAGCCCGATTTGGTTGAATATCACATGAGAATTGCCTTTGCAGACATAGGAGATTATATAACCTTCGGACAGGAAGAAAAGCCTGTTATGGGCATATATGGACCAATACAGGTTAAGGATAAAGAATCAGGTAAGAAAGTCACTCTGACCGAGAAAGTAAACGTTGTTCGATTGAATGAATCTGATGTGGTTGATACTCAGCTCATCCAGGAAGTGAAGCAGGTAAAAGGCGATGTGCAAATTAGGTTAGCTGACAAACAGAAGTCTCTTGAATGGCTGGATAAGCACTTTATGCTTAACCCTATGGATACACACAAACTGGAATATGACCGTCAGAAGTACGAGCTTGATTTACTTAAACTGGAAATGCAGATTAAGGACAATAATATGGACACAGAATTCGGGGAGGACAATTTCCTTGATGCATTGAATGATATAGCCGGAAGGGTGTGGTCGGATGAATAATAGCGCATGGCAGCAGTTAAACGAGCGTAGAGAACGAATAAAGGAGAGGGTAAAACAGAACTTAGAAGCCAGGAAGGCTAAGCTTAAGAGCAATACCTTTGATTTTAAGCCATTTTCTGTAAAGCAAAAGAAGGTTTTAACCTGGTGGTGTTCGGATAGTCCCGTAAAGGATTGTGATGGTATTATTGCAGATGGTTCCATACGTAGTGGTAAAACTATGAGTATGTCTTTATCTTACGTATTCTGGGCAATGTCCACATTTAATCAAAATAATTTTGGTATGGCCGGTAAGACCATAGGCTCCTTCAGAAGAAATGTGGTGTTCTGGCTTAAGCTTATGATAAGGTCCCGTGGATATAAGATTAAAGACCACAGAAGCGACAATATGCTTGAGATTACTAAGGGTGATGTCACAAACTACTTTTACATCTTTGGTGGTAAGGATGAAAGGTCCCAAGATTTAATACAGGGTATTACCCTTGCTGGTATGTTTTTTGATGAAGTGGCGATTATGCCAGAGAGCTTTGTTAACCAGGCAACAGGACGATGCTCAGTTACAGGAAGTAAGTTTTGGTTTAACTGTAACCCAGACAATCCAAGACATTGGTTTAAGATAAACTGGATTGATAAGTGTAAATGTAATTTGAGTACAGATGCGGCAGCAGAACTGATTAAGAAAGGCATAGAACTAAAGAACCTAGTATATCTTCACTTCACTATGGACGATAATTTATCCTTGGATGAAAAGATTAAGAAAAGATATAAGTCTATGTACGTGGGAGTGTTCTTCAAGAGATTTATATTAGGTCTCTGGTGTGTGGCAGATGGACTGGTTTACTCTATGTTCGATGAGAATAAGCACATAATCCGTGGTGAATGTCCTAAAAGTGGTATGCACATAGTATCAGTTGATTATGGTACCGTGAACCCATTTTCTGCTGGATTATGGGGCTTTGACGGTAAGAGAGCCATAAGAGAGAAGGAGATATACTACAACGGCCGAGAAAAAGGTCAGCGTGTGGATGATGAGGCATACTATAAGATGCTTAAAGAACTGATAGGTAAAACAAAGATAGAGTATATCATAGTGGATCCGTCAGCGGCATCATTCATTGAGACCATAAAGAAGCATGGAGAATATATAGTCAAAAAAGCTAACAATGATGTATTGGATGGAATAAGAGTTGTAACCACCTTTCTTAATTCAGGAAGGCTGCTTATACACGAGAACTGCAAGAATAGTATAGAGGAATTTGGTTTATACTGCTGGAATGAGGAAAGTGGAGAAGACAAGGTTATAAAGGAAAATGACCATGCTATGGACGACATAAGGTATTTCTGTTATACCTTCATGCGTAAATGGCTTAGGTGGGAGTATTAAGGAGTGAGATTATGGGATTTATAGACTGGATAAAAGGAGTGTATGTAAGAATGTTTAATAAGAGTAGTGCAAAAAAAGTATTTGGTACAGATGCAATATTATCAGACAAGATGGAAGAGGCAATGAAACTATGGGCCAGTATCATAGATGGAACACCACCATGGACTGACAAGGATGATGATGTGGAATCTATTAACTTTGCAAAGTTTTTGGCCAGCGACACAGCTAAGAAGATATGTCTTGATATAGACATTAATATAACAGGCAGTGCCAGAGCTGAGTATCTTCAGCAGATTATAAACAGGCTTAAGAAGGTACTTAGAGACAAGGTAGAGGATGCCGCAGGGTCAGCCGGTATTATGTTCAAACCTAATGGTTCCATGAATATAAACAGCTGCATTGACTTTGTTCTTGCTAAAGACTTTCTTGTCACAGAGAAAAACTCCAATGGGGATATTCTGGGAGTAATATTCTTCGATAAAGTCACTAAGGCAGCTCTATCCAAGAAATATTACACACGTCTTGAGTATCACAGATTCGAGGATGGACTCTATGTAATATCCAATCGTGCTTTTGTATCCAGTGATAAGAATACTATGGGAAAACCATGTAGCTTAGAGATGGTGGATGAGTGGAAGAACATAGAGCCGGAGCAATACATAGAGAATCTAGATAAGCCATTATTTGCCTATTTGAAGATGCCATACAATAATACCATTGATATGGATAGTCCTTTGGGTGTACCTGTATTCCATAATGCCATTAAGGAGCTAAAGGATCTAGATATAGCATGGTCGCGCAAGAGTGGAGAAGTAGAAGACTCAAAGCATCTTACATATGTTGATGTGTCGACTATACAGTACGCTAAGCAGAATAAGGTAAAACTTCCACGTTTTATGACTGCTATTGATATGGAGAAGGATGAGGCAGCAGTACGAGAACATACTGCCACTATGCTTACTGAAAGCAGAATTAAGGATATTAATAGTATTCTGTCTATGATATCTACCAAGTGTGGATATTCCCAGGGACAGTTTACGCTTGATGCCAAAACTGGAATGATAACAGCTACACAGGTAGAAGCTGATGACAGAGAGACCATTGAAACTATCAAGGATATGAGAGATGTTCTAAAAGATTGTTTGGAAGACCTTGTATATGCTTTGAATGCCTATGTAGACCTTTATAATTTAGCACCTGTCGGAGAATATGAGACATCCTATGCCTTCGGTGATCTCACATATAACTGGGAAGAGGATAGAGCCAGACATTGGCAATATGTTCAGCAGGGAAAGTATCCATTATGGAGATACTATGTTAAGTTTGAGGGTATGAGTGAGGATGAGGCAAAAGCTGTTGTGGCAGAGGCTAAAGATGAACAGCAGGACAAAGGATTATTTGAAGAGGGTGTATAATATTGCTTAGTGAAGAATATCTATGGAGTATTCCGGATAGTGTGGTAAAAATATGGGAAGAACTTGAAGAGTGGCTTATAAAGGATATATGCGAACGCATTATGGCAGCAGAGCTTTATGATTATGACAAGATACCTGGTATTGCTCAGTGGAGAATCAAATTACTTAGTGAAGCAGGTATGCATTATAATGATTTGATTAGTGTTATATCCAAGGTAACAAGAAAGTCAGAGGCTGAAGTTAAAAAGCTTTTTGAGGAGAGTGGACTAGAAGGCCTTATGAACGAAGCTAAGATGTTCGAGCGTCAGGGGATAGAACCATTACAACTCATGGAGAGTTCTGTTTTGAAGACCATACTTCAGGACTGTTATAACAGAACTAATGGAGAACTACGTAATTTCACCCGAACAACAGCTAATGCCAGCCAGAAACTGCTAATAGACACATTAGATAAGGCTTACTTTGATGTTACTACTGGTGCTAGGTCTTATTCGGAGGTAATAAGAGAGGCTGTAGATACGGTAGGTAAGCAAAGTGGAGTAGTTCTCTATAACTCTGGTCATAGGGATACAATAGAGACTGCTGTCAGAAGGTCTGTGCTTACTGGCATCAATCAGGGTGCCGGTAAGATTAGTATAGCAAATGCAAAGGAGTTGGGGGCTGAGTATGTGGTTGTGTCTGCGCATCCTGGTGCGAGAACCTCAGAGGATCCGATTGCAGACCATTCGGGATGGCAGGGAAAGATATATAAGATTGAGGGCGAAGACCAATATCCTAATTTGGAAAAGAGCACAGGCTTCCCGAATAATCCATTGGGGTTATGTGGATATAACTGCAGACATAGTATACATGCATACTTTCTGGGAGAACCTAATCCGTTTGAAGACGTGGTGAAAGATAAAAAGGCTAGTGATAAGCTATATGACTTAAGTCAAAAGCAAAGGCAGCAGGAACGAAGCATACGTAAGACTAAGAAGCAGCTTATGGCATATGAGACAGCTATTGAAAACTGCAAGGATGAACAGGCTAAGTTTGAACTGCAGATGGAATATGATAAGTTAGCTGCTAAGCTTCAGAAGCAGAACAAGAGATATAAGGATTTCTGCAAGGAGAATGAGGAATATGGCATCAAATCTGAACAGGAGAGATTAAGGACCTTAAACTGGAAGCGTGAGAACGCTGACAAGGCAAGGAGTGGAGCTAACAGACATAATGATGCTAAGGAAATTAAAAATCCTAAGAATATGATATTCTTTGAAGAGAATACAATAGAGCGTTCTCAAAATGTCCACAAGATGTTGAATGAGTATTGTACTAGAGAGAGTAAATGGAGTGGTAAAACTATAATTGATGCGGAAAAATGCATTAAGGAAAAATTTGCTGGAAAGAAAGAATGGTCTTGTGATATAATAACCTATGAAGGTGTACAAACAAAGACTTTAATACACGAACACTTGCATGCACGGTCGAGTAGCCATCGAAGCAAGGAAGAATATCTGATGTATCAGAGAATAGAAGAAGGTTCGGTGGAGCTATTCGCACAGGAAATTTGCAAGGATAAAGGTTTTGTTTTCTTTCCATCGTATGAGAAGCTTGTGGACACACTAAGAGATATTAATTCCCAAATAAAACTGTATGATAACGATTTGGATTTTGCAAAAGCGTTGTTTGATGTCGACATGACATATAGATGGAGATGGTTGAGCGATAAAGTAGATGAATATGCAAAATTAAATGGATTAAATTCTAAAGAAATTATAGAACTAAGAAAACCTATTAATACGTTGTATGGGGGAATATAGTATATGAATAGAGTAGATGAAATAATCAATAGAATAATGGCTCGTGATAAGACAGAGGAAGATGTGATACAGATTCATAATGAACTTGTGAATTGTGATTGGACAATGGAAGAACAAGTAAAACTTATGTATTCTGGATATACAGAGATGTTAGCTATGACATATGATGCCATTATGTTGAAGAAACAGCAGTCAGTCTAATTGATGCTGTTGTTATATAAAACAGGCAGAACAGAAAGGATTGTTTGAGATAGATGGTAGGAAATGATTGGGCTACATATACGCTGAAGGAAGTTCCATTTTGGAGAGATGGAATGACTCCTGAAGAATATGATGCAGAAAGAGAATATCTAAATAACAATTATCATTTGCTTAGAGAAGGCAAATATGTCCCACTCTGGAAACAGAAACTAAATCAGGTACCCTAGTGGTACCTTTTTTATTTTTTTAAAATTAATGTTGACATTCGAAAATTCTGTGATAATTTGAGAATTAAGAGAGATGTAGGAGTTGGTAAATTGAATAATAGTAAATGGTACCCTTGTCCCAAGTGCGGATATCCTAAAATGCTTAAGCTGAGGAGTGATACAAAGCTTATAAATTTTCCAGGATACTGCAAAAGGTGCAAGAGTGAGAGTATAATCACAGAGCCAGAGCCAAAGAGAGCCAGAGCCAATTAGTGAGTCGCTATTTTAGCGCTACTAGTTGGCTCTTTTTCTGTTTTCATATTGCTTACCTCCTAAACGGCACACAGATGATGGACTGCTTGCGGCGCAAGGTTTGCGTCACAAGGTTTGCGTCACAAGTGGAGCAGGGTTCAATTCCCTGCCTGTGTATTACCGGCACGGGTTTATGTGCAACTTCTTGTGCTCCAGACGTGGAGTGTAAATAAACGATTAGAGAAGTAGAAAAGGAGAAAGCAAGATGAAGAACATTGAAGAAATTTTGGCATCTTTAGGTATTACGGTACCTGAGGACAAGGCAACAGAGCTTACAAAGCTTGTTGCAGAGAACTACAAGACCATTAGTGAACATGAGAAGCGTGTTCAGGCACTCGAGGGTGAGCGAGATGGTTTTAAGGAGAAGTACGAGACTGCTCAGAAGACCATATCCGGATTTGAGGAGATGGATATAGATGGTGTTCAGAAGGAGCTGGGCGAGTACAAGAAGAAGGTTGAGGAGATGGAAGCTGAGCATAAGAAGGCATTACATGAGAGAGATTTCTCTGATGCATTGAAGAATGAGATAGCCAATATCAAGTTCAGCTCTGAGGCTGCTAAGAAGTCCATTATGGCAGAGGTACAGGCTGCAGGCCTTACACTGGTAGATGGGAAGATAATGGGCTTCAATGATTTTATCGCGAATTGTAAGGCAAAGGATGCTTCAGCGTTTGTGGATGAGCAGACAGAGAATCTGCAGAACAACAAGGCTTCTTTCACAAGACCTATGAACAACAATAACAATACAAGCACTAAGGCCTCTATGACAGAGCAGATTAGATCTGCCATGGGCCTTAAGCCAGAGAAGGGAGAGTAATAGTCAATGAATAACATTGAATTAGCAACAATTTATCTGCCACTTCTTGATGAGGTATACAAGGCAGAATCAAAGACAGCCATCTTAGATGGTGATGAGGTAACAGTACAGAAGGGCCAGCATGGAGAAATCAAGGTTGCAAAGCTTGATATGGATGGTCTTGGAGATTACACACGTAATTCAGGCTACACTAAGGGGTCAACAAAGTTCGTGTGGGAGACTATCAAGTACGATAAGGAGCGTTCACAGGAGCTTAGAATCGACAGACTCGACAACGAGGAGTCGCTTGGAATCCTTTTCTCTAAGCTCTCAGGAGAGTTCATCAGAACCAAGGTTATTCCAGAGACTGATGCGGCTAGATTTGCAAAGATATCATCTGTAGATGGCATTTCTAAGAAGGCTGAGACACTTGCAGATGGTGCAGCTGCTATTGCAGCTCTTAGAACTTGTGCTAACAAGATGGATGAGGACGAGGTAAGTCCTGAGAACAGAATCCTTTGGCTTACACCAACATTAAAGGGTCTTATTGATGATTTAGACACAACTAAGTCTAAGAAGATTCTTGAAAAATTCTCAACTATTATCGAGGTTCCACAGAGCAGATTCTATACTGCTATAACTCTTAATCCTGGAACTGAGAATAGTTATGGTTATAAGAAAGCTGAAGATGGTAAGAATATCAACTTCATGTGCGTTGAGAAGAGCGCAGCCGTAACTGCTATGGATCAGTATGTTAAGTACTTTACACCAGACCAGGATCAGAATGGTGATGATAATGTATTCGATTATCGTAACAACAACCTTTACGGTCATGTTTATGAGAATAAGCGTGCAGGTGTGTATGTAAGTTATGATGACGCAGCATAGGAGGTAAATTATGAGTGAGAAGAAAAAACCAACTATCATAGGATATAGACCTACCAAGGAACAGATCGCGACTGATAAGAAGGCATTCAAGGATAGAAAGCCAGCAGCTCAGAAGGGCAAGGCTTCAGATAAGGGTGCTGTAGACAATGCTCCTGAGGAAGGCGCAAAGGAATAATATGTAAAGGAGGCGAATGTTATGGAATACGCAAGCTACGATTTCTATACAACAGAATATCATGGCACCATGACAGAAACTGACTTTGCAAAGTGGATTACAAAGGCAAGCAGGCAGCTTGATGTCATCACATCAAGACGTCTGCTGTCTGCATATCCGGATGATGAATATGCTGACCAGCAGATTAAGATGTGTGTTTGTGAAATGGCTGAGAAGATGGCTGATGTGGACTCATACATTAGGGCTCAATCCGTGCGTTCGGATGGAACTGCTGGAGTGATTCAGTCAAAGTCAGCTGGTAGTGAGAGTATAACTTATGCTGTAGGTGAATCTGTATATAGCAATATTGTAAAGGACCCTAAAGCATTAGACAGGCAGATACGAGCTATTACGGTTAATTATCTGGCATACATAGAAGGTAGTGATGGTGTATGTCTGCTTTATAGGGGGATGTAAATATGTTCGATGATGTTATAACCCTCTTTATCAAGTACGAGGACAAGAAGAATAAGATATGCCAGTGGCATAGCAAGGTAATATCCAATGTAGAACTTCAAAAGAATAATGCAATAGCAGTGTCAAAGGACGGTAATAAGTCAAATGATAACGTTAAGTTGCATATTCCGTGTAAGGATGCAGTTATAGGGGAATATGAGTACCTTAAGCCTAAAGAGTGGTATAAGGCAGCAGATAAGGCCGATAAGATTACTCTTAAGGAAGGTGATTTCTTTGTAGATGGTGAAGTGAGTGACCTTGATATCTATGAAGACTCACAGTATCAAAATGGTTTGTTTTCTTATATGAAAACTAATTTTGATGATGTGTATGTTATATCTTCTGTTGACAGATATAAGACAATACCACATTTCGAGGTAGGTGGTCACTAGTGAAAATTAATACTGCACATGGACACTTAAATATAACAATAGATACTAGACGCATGGAAGGTAATTTCTATGAGGCTCAGAGATACTTAGACCAGAGAGTAATAAGGGACTCAGAACCTTATGTACCTTTTGACAGAGGTGTATTAAGGAATAGTGCAAAGTATGGAACCAGGATTGGAAATGGTCAGGTTATATATAAAGCACCATATGCACATTATCAATATGAGGGAGATTTGATGGTTGGTGTTTCTAGTAAAAGCTCATATGCCAAGTACAATGAACCAAAGGAATACAATGGGGGTAAGCTTACCTATCACACCCCAGGAACAGGACCCGGATGGTTCGAGGTTGCAAAAGCTAAGTATCTTCCTTCGTGGATAAAAGGTGTAAAGGAAAGGGTCGGTAAGAAGTGAGTGAACAACAGAATAAAGAAGTCCTTAATGGCAATGAGCAGACCATTGCCATTAAGGCTATATACGAGGTAATAGAAAGTTACACAGAGGATATGGAAGTAAACTTTGAGGATTTGGGGACTGATGGGGAGCCTAATCTTGGAGTGTTTTCTATGCCGGGGTCCGTATATGATAAGAAATTTATAGACGGAAGCTTTGAGGCTACACTATCATTCTCGGTGGTGTATAGAGCTAGTGTAAATGTAGATGATCATAAGTTTGAGATTATAGAGTGGTTAGACAAGCTTGGAGTGTGGTTAAGCACGCGTGATAATTATCCGACACTTTCGGATGGACGAAAAGTTGAGAGAATATCCCAGATGTCAGTACCATGTAGAGACATTATTAATCCAGGTTATGAGAATGATTATATAGTTACTTTTCAAATGAAGTATAGAAAGGATGAAGAATAACATGGAAAAGGTAGAAAGAAAGTATTTGGCACATTTTATTGATGCAGCATTTGGTGCAGAGCCAACAAATTATACTCGATTAGGTAAGGACCTTGAGGAGTACAATATTGATCTTAATCCAGATGGAGAGGAGAAGAGCAATATCCTTGGAGAGTCTTCTTACACTATTAAGGGATACAAGCCAAGCGGTAGTGTAGATACATACTATGCATATGATGGTGAGCCATTATTTGAGCAATTAGCGATGGTAGCTAATGAGAGAAAGACAGGTAGTGACTGTATGACTACCGCAGTAGATGTCCTTGTTGATTCTAAGGGCGTAGTGATCTGGGCATACAGAGAGGATGTAGTTATTGTTCCACAATCTGTTGGCGGAGATACAGGTGGAGTACAGATACCATTTGAGATTCATTACAACGGAAATCGTGTTAAGGGTACCTGGGATATGTCTACAAAGACATTTACTCCAGATGGAGAGGCAGCAGCTGCTAATGTGGAGCAGGAACAGTCGGAAGCATAGAAAATAATTACAAAGTTGCACCGGCGCAACTATAGGAGGATAAAAGCATATGGAACAGATTAAAATTAATTCAGGCATATATCAATGTGAGATAGTTGATGAAACAGGAAAGTCTTTAGGAGTGTTGGAGTTTTATCCTAATGATTTCAACCTCCCTGATAGACTGGATAAGGGTTGGAAGAACATTCAGAAATGTCTTGATAAGGCAAAGGATACTATTTCTGACCATACATCAACGTTGAAGTCTACTGGTGACAATATGGAAGAGGAAGACTTAAGTGTAGTGTCAGCAACTATAGCTGAGGTAGATAAGGAGATTAAGGAACAGCTTGATTATATATTTGATGCTGATATGTCAGGTATATTTGGAAACACTCATCTTGCTACACCAACCAAGTCAGGATTTCTTATTGAGAATCTTTTGAATGCTCTTATGCCTATTATCGAGAGAGAGGTTAAGAAAGCTGGAGCTGCATCCCAGAAGAGAAAAGGAAAGTATACCAAGAGGTATCACAAATGATAGGTGCTTTACCTACAACTCTTTTGGTTGGTGGAGTTGAAAGAAAGATAAGGAGCGATTATAGAGACTGCTTGAATATTATGGAGGCTTGTGGGGACCCAGACCTTAACCACATAGAAAAGCTGGAGGTTATGGTTGAAATTCTCTATAAGGATGATATAGAGACAGAATACATAGAAGAGGCCGTGGAAAAGGCTGTATGGTTCCTTAATTGTGGAAACACCATAGAGGAGAATCCCAAGAGTACAAAAAGAGTGTTTGACTGGCAGCAGGACGAACAGATGATGTTTGCAGCAGTGAACAAGGTAGCAGGCAAGGAATTACGAGATGAGCAGTATGTTCACTACTGGACATTTATCTCATATTTCCACGAGATAGGAGAAGGACTGTTCAGTACAGTTCTTAATATTCGCACTAAGATGAACAAAAATAAGAAGCTTGAAGCACATGAAAGAGAGTTCTACAAAGAGAATAAAGCACTTATTGACTTGAAAAAGAAATACTCTACAGAACAGCAAAAAGAAATGGCTTATATAAATTCATTACTTGGATAGAGGTGAGAAGATGGCTGATGGTTCAGTTATTATAGATACTAAATTGGACTTAAAAGGCTTTGAGGAAGGTACAAAGCAGGCAAGCTCAAAAATAATGAAATTAAATAACTCTATCGACCAGACGGAGCGCAGTATAGCTGAACTTACCGATGAGATGCTTAAGATGGAGAATGTTGATGTTCCAACTAAGGAATATGCTGAACTATCAAGAGAAATAGCAACTGCTGAGAAAAGGTTTGATTTATTGTCAAGGCAGATAGAAAGCTTGGAGGACCAGGGTCAGCCTTATGGAACATTACCACAACAGACAGAGAAGCTTCTTGTTAAGATAGATGCTTTGAAAAAGAAACAGGCAGAGCTTGATAAGCAATTCACTAAGGGCAGTGAAACCGTTCAATATCAAAAGATGGCCCAGCAGGTGGATAATCTTAATGATAAGTTGGCAGTACAAAAACAGCAACTGGCAGAAATTAAGGTTAAAGAGGATGCTGTTACTAATAGTGCTAAGAGATTAAGTAACGAGTCTCAGAAAGGCTTTGCATCAATTATTTCCGGTGGAAAGAATGCGGGTAAATCGTTAAAAGAAACAACCGCTGGTATAGAAAGGTTAACTAAAAGACTGTTGAATGTAGTTGCTTCTGTGTTTGTATTTACAGTATTAAACAAAGCATTCACCGCTCTTAGAGATAATATGGGAAGTGCACTGATGGCAAATGAGCAATTCAGTGCAAGCTTAGCACAGATTAAATCTAATCTAGCTACTGCGTTTTATCCGATATATCAGGCTGCATTGCCAGCAATTAATGCCTTGATGGATGCACTGGCCAAGATTACAGGTACCATAGCCACATTCATATCAATGTTGTTCGGTACTACAGTAAGTCAGGCACAAGCAGGAGCTACTTCTTTAAAAGAACAAGCTGATGGTATATCTAATGTAGGAGATGCAGCAAAGAAGGCATCGAAAAATTTAGCAGGATTTGATGATGCACAGATACTTTCATCGAATAAAGAAACAACCTCTGTTGGTGGCGGTGGTGGCGGTGCCACAACTAGTACACAAGATGTGGGTAAGATAGAGACAGACCCTAAATTATTAGCATGGCTTACAGAACTTAAAGAAAAGCTATCACCCTTGATAGCTGCTCTTAAGCGTTTGTGGGATGCTATTATTCCATTCGCAGGGAATGTGTTTAAAGGTTTTATAGATTTTTTTGCAAGTGTGTTAGGTAGTGATTTGGTTGTTGGAATAATTAATGGGCTTGCGGCAGCAATAGAGAGTATAGATCCGAGTGAAGCAAGAAGCATAGGAGAGGCTTTAGGGTTTCTTGCAACTGTTATATTAGGTTATAAGGTAGGTTCTACTGTTTATAATGCCTTAACTGGACTAGTGGGATTGCTCAAGACTTTAGCTACAACAAAGGGTGGCCAGATATTGCTGAGTATAGCTGTTGCTTATGTAGGATTTGGTGCAGGTAATAAGATATACGAATGGATAACTGGAGAAGAGATAGATTTGTCTATCGGTGAGCAGATATCTGAAATATTAGATACGTTATTCAATGACTTTGATATATTTAAAGATGCTGTTGGTATGATGTTTGATGACTTAGGTCAGAAGATACTAGGATTATTCGGACTAGATGGAGTGACTTGGGAAGACTTTAAAGGTGGTGTTGACCTTATGTGGTCAGATTTCAAAGACACTATGGGCAATATACCTGAATTTTTCTCAAAGGTGGGTTCTAAAATAAAGAATACTATAACTGGTATTCCAGGATTTTTTAAGGACAAGTTTAATGGTGCATGGAATGGGATAAAATCCGCATTTTCTAATGTGCAGTCATTCTTTGGTGGAGTGGTTACAAAGATTAAGAATTTGTTTTCTAATGTTGGTTCTTCCATATCATCAGCAGTAGGGAAAACGTTTTCAAGCGGAATAAATACTGTTTTCAGCACTATTGAACGTATAGTGAATGGATTTATCAGTAAAATTAATTCTGTAATAGGAGCAATAAATAAAATACCAGGTGTTAGGTTATCTCGATTATCAACCATAAGTCTTCCTAGACTGGCTACTGGTACAGTTGTACCAGCTAATTATGGAGAGTTTGCTGCTATTCTTGGTGATAATAAGAGAGAGCCAGAGGTTGTATCTCCTTTGTCAACCATTGAAAAAGCGGTTGAGAATGTTATGAATAAGCATTCGGGCGGAACAGAGACTATTAATTTAGTAGTAAACCTAGATGGTGAACCTATATATAGAAATGTTGTAAAGCGCAACAAACGCAACACAAAGCTTTCGGGTAGGAATGCCCTAGCTTACTAAAAGGAGTGATTAAATGGCTAAATGGAGACCAATTTTTAAGATAGAGGGTGTGGTTGTACCTATACCAGATGAATACTCACAGAGCATAGAAGACCTTTCATCTGAAGATACAGGAAGAACATTAGATGGAAAGTTCCACAAAGATGTTATAGCTATCAAGAGCACGGTCCCGTTTAGCTGGTCAAAACTTGAGTGGAGTGTAGCAGCTAAATTGGCCAATGCTATAGATGGCAAATCAGTACTTAATGTGAGTTATATAGATGTTAGGAATCCTTATACGAACACGTCTAAGGAAATATATGTAGGCAAGCGAGATTTTACACCTGTGCAATTTGATGATGATGGTAAGGTGTATTGGTCCGTAGCCTTTAGTGAGATTGAGATATAAGGGTGATGTAATGAGAAACATTAGTAAAGAATTTAAAAGCTCGTATGGAACTACATATACAGTATCAATAACCCTCAAGAACGGAACTGTACTGGATGATATGACAAACAAGGATATATATACTTTATCACTGAAAGACTCATCCAGTTCAGACGCCACATTTGATATAGGTTATTGTGCTATCAGAGAGTTAACATTGAAGTTGAATAACGAAGATGAGTCATTGTCTGAATATGACTTTGCTGGTGCCGTTGTAATTGTGGAAGCAGAAAAAAATATAAATGGATTAGTAGAGAATCCCAAACTCGGTAAGTATATAGTAGACCTTCCAGAGTTCAGTGGTACAACCATTATATTAAATTGTGTAGATTATATGGCTATGTTGGGTAAGACCATAGATGATATATCGGGAACTACTGCTGCAACCATAGTTAACAGTATATGTACAAGATTTGGTATATCACTAGCAACTCAAAGATTTGCTGGATGGGATACTGAAATAGACATACCCGATACAACAGAGATGTCATATATTATGCTACTTGGTTACATATGCCAGGCTACTTGTAATTATGCAAGAATGAACGATAAAGGACAATTAGAGATTAAGTGGTATGACGTATCAGTTTTTGATTCGTTAGAACTGATAGATGGTGGAGATTTTTTAACTAATTTGCCAGAAAGTTATGATGGTGGAGACTTTGATACATATCAGACGGATTTGGCATATAGTGGTGGAGATTTTGAAGATATACCTTATCATCACATATATTCAAATCATAGCGAGAAAGTTATAACTGAAGATGTAGTTATAACTGGAGTTAAGGTCAAGAATGAAGAAGTGGAATACCAACAAGGTGCTGATGGTTATGTATTGCTCATTGAGGACAATCCATTGACGAAAGGCAAGGAAGAACAATTTGCAAAGCAGATAGGTTTAAGGTGTATTGGAATGAGATTTAGACCTTTCACAGTTACTACTAATTCTAATCTTCTTATTGAAGCTGGCGACCCTTGCATCATAACAGACCGAAAAGGCAGATCATATTATTCGTATGTAACAAGTACATCATTTGGTGTGGGCGCACAGCAGACAGTGTCATGTGGAGCAGAAACACCAGTGATTAATGGTGTAGATTCGTTTTCTCTTGTAACAAAGGCAGTTATTAAAGCCAGACAAGAGACAGAACAGAGAATAACTGCATATGATGTGGCTGTTCAACAGCTTACAGAGTTGATGGCTAATTCCTTTGGAGTATATAAAACCGCAGAACCACAAGCTGATGGTTCAAGTATATATTATATGCACAACAAGCCTACGTTAGATAAGTCCACTACTATATGGAAAATGACAGCTAATGCATTCGCAGTGTCTACAGATGGTGGAAAGTCTTGGAATGCTGGCTTTGACTCTTCCGGTAATGCAGTATTCAATATACTGAATGCCATAGGTATTAACGCAGACTGGATTAATGCTGGTACCTTGACAGGTAGGAAGATAAATAATGGCAATGGTACTTTCTCAGTGGATGAGAATGGAAATGTTGTATCTAATAGCTTTAAGTCTACGAATGCGGAGATTACAGGTGGTTCGCTGAATATAAACACTGCAAGTGATAATAGTGTAAAAAAGATAAGATTATCTTCAACTGCATACAGTAGTCATATGAGTCCTAATGCTATGGGAGTATCTTCAGCAAATGAAGATGCAGTAATGGGTTCTGGTGGATTGAGTGTGAGTAGTATATCAGGTTCAACACATACAACTGTTATTAATCTAAACAAAACAGGTGGATTGCAGATGTCTACTTTGCCAATAATTTGCAAAAGTCTTTCTCAATCTTCAGATGCCAGACTTAAAAAAAATAGGAAGAATTTACAGACAAATAAGCTATTTGACTTGATTAAACCAGTTCAGTATAAGTTCAAGAAGAAACTTGATAAGACTGGCAAATGGCATATGGGATTCTATGCACAGGACATTTTAAAGTCGATGAAAGATGCAGGTATCGACCCAGAAGAATATGCCCTTGTGAATAAAGGAGAAAATGGTTACTACTCTATAAATTACACAGAGATGATTCCTATGCTTGTAGAGCAAGTGCAGGAATTAAAGAAAAGAATTGAGGTGTTAGAGAATGGCAATAATTAATGCACGTATGCAACAGAAGAGGGGGCCGTTGGCAAAGTTGGATAAAGACCAGCTTTTGCCTGGTGAGTTTGCGATACCCACAGATAGTGATTCTATTTATGTTTGCCTTTCTGCTGGTCATGTGATAGAGATACCATCTAAGCAGGCAATGCAGGTATTGTTAGATACATTGAACGAGGTGGTGAAGAAAAGTGAGACCATAATCGAGGACTTTGAGGCATTAGAGGTAGAAAAGGCTGCTATCAATGATAATGAGACATCCACAGTTACTACATATAGCTCTGAAAAGATTATGCAACTTATAGATGCTATTAATGAGTTTGTAATAAGTATAGTCGATGTATTACCAACGGAGAATATAGATACTCACACTATATACTTTGTGCCAAAAGAAGAATCCGAGAATGATGTGTACGATGAATATATTTACATCAACAGTGCATGGGAACATATAGGATCCACGGAGATAGATTTATCAGGCTATTGTACAAGCACACAGGTTGAGGAAATCAAGAGTGAGCTTCAGAATGATATAGATGATCTAAATAGTGATTTCGAAGGAATAGATATAAGTTCAGATGTATCAGTTATGGTTGGCGAGGTGGTTTTCCTCGATATAAAGAAGACAGGGAAATACATTGATTTTAATTGTAGATTAAGTGGTGTAACTACTACTGCAGGCTTTAGAGGATTGATTAACCTTAATAAATATACTGCGGTAAATGTATCTGTTCTTGCAGCTTTTAATAATACGGCCAACAAGCCTATATACTGTATGGCAACGGATACTTATATTGCAATTAATGATACTGTTACTGATGCTACTATAACTGTTAATGGACGATTTAGAATTATATAGAATTATATATAATTAAAGTCTTTATATAATGAAAAAACCAATAAGAAGGGAGAAATACTATATGAAAAATAACACATTTATAAGAAAGATATCATCTCGTAAGTTATGGCTTGCAGTAGCAAATTTTATAGCTATGCTTTTGGTATTCTTTGGACACTCCGAAGCAATTGCGACACAGGTTAGTGCTCTGATTATGGCTGGTGGTGGTGTGTTTGCTTATATCATAGCTGAGGGATGGGCAGATAGTAAAAACACAACTACCAAAGGAGAAGAATAATGACAGAAGGAATAATTATTGCAATTATAACAGGTGGTCTAGCTCTTTTGGGAACGATTATTAGTAATAATAAAAATAACAGAGATATACAAGCTAAGCTAGAGACAGCACAGGCAGTACAGAATTGTAAAATAGACGAGCTTACTAGAGAAGTAAGAGAGCATAACAATTTTGCAAGGAGAATGCCAGTAGTTGAAAAAGAAATAGAAGTTATTAATCATAGAATAAAGGATTTGGAGGGTAAATAATATGAACATAATAGAAACTAACTTATCATTTGGTTCATTAAGCAAGAGAACTGAAACAACAGAAATATACTGTCATCATGCAGCAACAAAAAAGTGTTCTGCAGAGCAGATTCACAGTTGGCATAAAGGATTTGGATGGCCTGGAATAGGATATCACTATTTGGTTCGTAAAGATGGTTCTATAGAGAGGGGACGTCCGGAAGACACAGTAGGAGCACATGCATCTGGTCACAATTCCTATTCGATAGGAATTTGCTTTGAGGGAAACTTTGAGATTGAAGAGATGCCTGAAGCACAGAAGAAAGCAGGAAAAGAACTTATTGCATATCTTAAAGCCAAGTATAAGATTGACAAGGTATTAAGGCATAGGGATGTTAATGCAACTGCTTGTCCAGGAAAGAACTTCCCATTTGAGGAAATATCATCAGCAGTAGTTGAAAACAATTTGGTACAATATAGAGCACACTTGCAGACTTACGATTGGCAGGATACCAAGAATGAAGGCCAAGTTGCAGGAACTACTGGCCAGGGAAAAAGTCTTGAAGCTTTTGTGATTAATAGTGAAGTTATCAACTTCAGATACAAGGCGCACTTGCAGACGTTAGGAGATACCGAATGGGTAACTAATGGTCATGTAGTAGGTACCATGGGACTAGGTAAGCGTATTGAAGCAATATGGATAGATGCAGACAGGAATATCAGGTACAGAGTACACCAGCAGGGAGTTGGATGGACACCATGGGTGACTAATGGCAAGATGGCAGGTTCTACCGGTCAGGGTAAACGTCTCGAAGCTATCCAGATAGAGGTTATCTAATATGTGAACGGGGTATCATTTTATAGTGCTACTCCGTTTCCTGGGGGGGGCAAAAAGGGGGCAGAAATAATATAATAATACATTATGATTTAAAAGTGCTACCTTTCAAAAACCTAGGAAATACAAGGGTTTTATGCTGGTTTAGCATAAAATAGAATCGGTGATTTATTCCGGTTCTGGGCATCTTTTTATGTCTAATTTTCCTTAGAAAGTAGATTATTCTATCTTTTTAAGGATTTTTTTGTTATTATGAAAATATAAAAGGTATTTTAATGTTGTGAGTTAATGATATAAGTTTAAATTGATGAAAGAATTCAAGTGACAAAAAAATAATGAGATGGGGTGTTGCTATGGATGAATTAAGAAATATATGCATAAGTTTTACAGAAACAAAAGAAAATTATAATAGAATGTTACGTGAACATCAGGAACTTAGAAAGAAATGTGACGTAAAGATTAAAGAAGAAATGAAATTACTTGTAACTAAGCTTGATGAAATTGCTTCTGCAGGTGGGATTCTTCTAGAATCCTTTCACCATTATGGTGATATTATCAAATTTCCTATAGATTTATATGAGGATAGGGAAGATTGTATTATATTTGCATTTACTAGAGAAGAATATTTTATTTATTTAAATAACGAAGAGAATATATTATATAAGTCTACTATAAGTATTGATGATTTACCTACTTCATGTTACGAGATATTGGTACTTAATAAAGATTTGGTGGTGGATAAAGCATCAGCTCAGATTAAAACATATTTTGAAAATGAAATCAAAAAGCTTAATGATAATATAAAGAGCGAAAAATCTTATTATGATATGTTAACTAGAAGCTTGTTTCCAGAGGAGAGTAATCAGCAATGAGTAAAAAAGTAATTTCAATCATTGTATGTGTTGTCAGTATTATCGCCATGATTATATATACTGTATTACAATTAGTTGGGGAGTGGCGAGGTAATATATCTATATATGTTATTGGCATAATTGCACTTATTTTTTCTTTGTCAGAAATAATAAATCAAAAGAAAACTTCAAACATAATGCATTTGATTGGGTTCATTTTGATAGTCTTGATTTTTATATTTGTTATTGGTGGGTGTATATTTTTATATTTATTTAATCAAAGTTAATTATGAGTGAAAAAAGGGAAGCTGGCGGAGGCTTCCCTTTTTTGTTGATAAATTATATCTTTAAATTTTTAGTTTGATCTGTGAATACTAAAAATGACAAAAAAACTTGTCAAAAAGTATTGACAACTATTCTTGTCATGTGTATACTGTGAATTGACAAGGAAAGTTGTCAAGATGAAAATGAAACTTGTCAAACTATTATTCAAATAATTAAAATACTAAAATCAATCAATTAAATATGAATGTGGAGGAGATGAGTTATGGGAGTTTGGGCAGATTTTGGAATTAGTAGTGGAACAGGAATGTTGGTGCTTATTGCAATTTATTTTGTGATTAAGTGGGCTGTAAAGAATGGAATCAAGGAAGCTTATTCAGATATTACAGAAAAGAAGACAGCAGATGAAATTGAAGAAGATAATGAGTATGATGAAGAACTAATGGAGGGGATATAGTGAAAGAAATATCAAGAAGAATAATACTAGGATTGATGCTACTAGTGGCATTATTTATATGTGGAACCATTGTCTTAAAAATTTTTGATGTTATATTGCATATAGGATTTGATAATATTTTTTTTGAAGGTTTCAAGGTTGGTTTATTTGCAACGGTAGTATTATTGATAGGAGCTTTTAGAAAGAATAAAACAAAAACATAGATAATCTAAGGAGAAATGTATGCCACATATAAAATGGTTAGGAATAATTAAAGATGATTTAGGACAGTATCAAATGGGCGATTTACCGGTTGGGGCAAAGAAGGTAAATGTTCCAGAGGATATGGATGAGCTAATGATTAAAGCAATTCCCTTTCAGATTATAGCTACAGTGATAATTGTTGTATCGGTTTTTGTTAAGGTATCTATGACTAAGAAGCTTCCATTTGCGCCTGTATGGGTAGTTATAGGCTTTGTGCTAGGGTTTCTGGCGCTTATTATACATGAACTATTACATGCTATAGTGTTTCCAAAGAAAGCTACGGTGTATGTGGGGATATATCCAAAAAGCTTTGGTGCGGTAGCTCTTTCATCATATCCACTTAAAAGATGGAGATTTGTACTGATGTCTCTTTTGCCTATGGTGCTTGGGGTGGTACCTATATTATTATTCTGGATCTTACCACCAGAATATAAAGTGGCAAATGGGTTAATGCTGGGTATGGCTATGATGGGACTAACAAGTCCAGCGGTAGATATATACAATGTGTGCAAGGTGTTAGGGGAAACGCCAAGGGGATGCATATTACAGTTTCATGGGGACAACTTATATTATTATGATGAGAAATCATAATCAAAAAACACCATCTAGGGGAACAAACAAGAAATCAATATGAATACAGATAAAAATAGAGATAATAATAGGAAAAAGAATAATATGAATACAGATAATAAAATAAAAAATAAATCAAAAAAGAATTCATCAGAAAAAATATTGCCAACATTATTATATATGGGATTTTGTGGCTTGGCAGGAGCCTTTGGGGGAATGGCTATGGTTAAGGTACTTCCTAAGGATGCACCTAATTGGCAGGAGTTTTTGGGAATCTTGCTTGTAATGATAGCATTTGTAGTAATACTTGTAATACAGATATTTATTCATGAAGTGGGACATATGGTATGTGGATTAATGTCCGGGTATGAGTTTATTAGTATTCGTTTCTTTGGATTCATGATAATGAAGGAGAATGGAAAGCTGGTCAGAAAAAAACATAGCATTGCAGGAACCGGTGGTCAGTGTATTATGATACCTCCTAGAACAGATGGTACAAGTCCAACTCAGCTATTTAATTGGGGAGGATGTATAGCAAATGTTATGGCTTCAGTTATAGCAATCCCATTTGCAATACTCTTTTGGGAT
>SVEI01000095.1 GCA_015057445.1 Lachnospiraceae bacterium
AATGCAAGCAGAATGGTGGATTCATGTGAGAGACTTGAGATGCCAACATTCCCAGAGGACAAGTTTGTAGAGGCAGTTGAAAAGGTTGTTCAGGCTAATTTAGATTATGTTCCACCATATGGCTCAGGAGCAACACTTTACATCAGACCATATATGTTTGGTTCAAACCCTGTTATCGGAGTTAAGCCAGCAGATGAGTATCAGTTTAGAATTTTCGTTACTCCAGTAGGTCCTTACTTTAAGGGCGGTGCAAAGCCTATTACTATTAGAGTATCTGATTTTGATAGAGCAGCACCACACGGTTCAGGACATATTAAAGCAGGTCTTAACTATGCTATGAGCTTACATGCAATAGTTGATGCTCATAATAAGGGATATGCTGAGAACTTATATCTTGATCCAGCAACTAGAACTAAGGTTGAGGAGACTGGTGGAGCTAACTTCATCTTCATCACTAAGGATGGCAAGCTTGTAACACCTAAGTCAGACAGTATTCTTCCATCTATTACAAGACGTTCGCTTATGTATGTAGCTGAGCATTATCTTGGAATGGAAGTTGAGCACAGAGAGGTTTACCTTGATGAGCTTAAAGACTTTGCAGAGTGTGGTCTTTGCGGTACAGCTGCAGTTATCTCACCTGTTGGAAAGATCGATGACCATGGTACAGAGATTTGTTTCCCAAGTGGAATGGAGGAGATGGGTCCTATAACTAAGAAGTTATATGATACATTAACAGGAATCCAGATGGGTCGAATCGAGGCTCCTGAAGGATGGATTAAGGTTATCGCTGAGTAGGAATATATGCGCGTAGTAATGAGCTATGCTGAATAATGGCAGAAACCACTTGTTGTATGATTACATACATAAGAGAGGTTTCTGCCATTATTCAATATGGCCAGTGTCACCACACTGAGCAAGTTTTGATTGCAAAGTGATGGCATGGCTCATAGTGATGCGACTTTTTGTTTGGAGATTATATTATGAAGAAGACAGAAAAAACAAATGTAATGCGTTTGTTAGAACAAAAGAAGATAGATTACAAAAGCTACGATTACACTGACACAGGAGTAATAAGTGGAGCAGAGGTAGCAGAGGCTTTAGGACAAGATCCTAATCAGGTGTATAAAACCTTGGTGACACAGGGAGCAACAAAGAATTACTATGTATTTATGGTGCCTGTGTTAAAGGAACTTAATCTAAAAGCTGGTGCAAAGGCTGTGGGAGAAAAAAGCATTGCTATGATTAAGTCAAAGGAATTGTTGCCATTGACAGGGTACATTCACGGAGGATGTTCCCCTATAGGTATGAAGAAACAGTTTAAGACGGTTATAGATGCTTCGGTCACAAACTTTGAGACTATATTCTTCAGTGCTGGAAAAATAGGGTATCAGGTGCAGGTAGCTGTGAAAGATATGGAGAAAATAATTAGATATGAGTTAGGGGAAATTTCGGAGTAAACAAGTTATCGTGTGAAAAATGATAGTATATATTACGTATCGTGTAAAACAATGAGTTTATTTGTGATAAAACATTTGATATTGTATAAAAAACAAAAGGGGGAGAATGCTTATGAAGAAGAAATGTTTGTTAATTTTTGTGGGAATTATATTGGCGCTAGTAGCGGCAGGAGCTATATTATTACCAAAGAGAATAGAGCTATATGATGCCATAAACGACAATATTGAGACGCTGGGGACTGAAGGAAAGATGTTTGATGCCTATGATGTAACAGATGATAGTTTGGTTCAGGTAGAAACGGATTATCTGACTATGGGAGTTCCACAGGATTGTTCCTTGGGAGATAGTCAGATTGTGTACGATTATACCAATGATGATGAGAGTGTGTATGTTGGTATAAGCCAAAGCGTGCGAGAAGAAAAAATTGCGTTTTTTAATTCTGGTTATACTGATAAGTCTAAAATCTTTGATATAGTATATAGTCTAGATGACCTTAGAGATGGATTTGAAAAGCTGGGATACGGAATTCCAGACAGTACATATAATACATATAAGTGTTTCTATCTTCTCAAGGAAGAGGACTACAGCTTTTGGGATTATGAAAAGGCCTTGGCATTTGCCAATACTGCATTCGTGAAAAATGAAGTTGCGCAGATGGATGTTCATTATGTCTACGAGCGAGATGATATGTATGCACTGATTATGGAGCGAAACATGACAGAGGAAGGAAAGATATACTTTTATGTGGATGTATTTTCTCCGGACGATTTAAATAAAAGCTGCTTGGTGTTGATAAGGGTTGAAGACAGACAGCAGGCCTATGCTATGATTAATTCAATAAAGGTGAAATAAGAACAAAGAAGGGTACCACAAGGTGCCCTTCTTCTGTATATAAAAATGCTTAAGAACCTATCTGAATTGATAGGTTCTTTTTTTGAAAACTAATTTGGTATATTAATAAAAACAGTATTGACATATATCTGACCTGGTGCTATATTAAACATATGAACAATCATTCATACAATAAAACAAAGGAGAACTAATATGTCAGAGAAGGAAATGAAACATGAACATTGTTGCTCTGAGCAGCATAATCATAAAGAATTAATTGATTCAGTGAGTATGGATATGCCTGAAGAAGAGGTCCTTTACGATTTGGCGGAGCTATTTAAGGTATTTGGTGATACTACAAGAATTAAGATATTATATACACTCTTTGAATCAGAGATGTGTGTATGCGATATAGCGGAAGTGCTTAATATGACCCAGTCAGCTATTTCCCATCAGCTTAAGGTACTAAAGCAGGCTAAGCTAGTTAAGAGTAGAAGAGATGGAAAGCAGATTATTTATTCGCTGGATGATGGACATATAGCTAATATTATTACTATGGGTATAGAGCATATTATGGAGTAGATGGGCTGGGTAAGACAAAGCATCAGCAAAACTTATAAGTATTCTTAGTGGTAATGATGTGATTAATATTATTAAAATGGAGGATTTAATTATGAAAAAGAGATTTGATATGGAAGATTTAGATTGTGCAAACTGCGCTGCAAAGATGGAAGAGGCTATTAAGAAGATTGAGGGTGTTATAGATGCAAATGTTAGCTTTATGGCACAGAAGCTTACTATCGAGGCAGAGGAAGCGGATTTTAATAAGATTATGAAGCAGGTTGTTAAGGCGGTTAAGAAGGTTGATTCAGACTGTGAGGTAGTGCTTTAATCCGTCCGCAGTAGGAGATTTGTTATGAACAAGAAGCAGAAGCGACAATTAAAGAAGATCATCTTAGCATTAGTACTTTTGATTGTTATGGTTGTCATACACAAGCTGGTAATTGATAAGCTATCGCTAGGAGATGTACTTTCACGAGTTGTTCTTACAGCTATGTATCTCGTACCATATTTGATAATTGGTGGTAAGGTACTTGCCAAGGCTGGAAGAAATATACTAAATGGTCAGGTTTTTGACGAGAACTTTCTTATGGCTCTGGCTACAATCGGTGCATTTATATTAGGTGAGTATACTGAGGCGGCAGCGGTTATGCTTTTCTATCAGGTGGGAGAGCTGTTTGAGAATATCGCAGTAAATAAGTCAAGAACTGCTGTGACAGCATTAGTGGGACTTAGACCAGATTATGCTAATGTGGAGCAGGGTGGAGAGCTTGTAAAGGTGGATCCTAGTGATGTTCAACTTGGCAGTGAGATAATTATACTTCCGGGAGAGAAGGTTCCTGTGGATGGTGTGGTTGTGGTAGGAGAAAGTTTTGTAAATACAGCTGCATTAACAGGCGAATCAGTTCCTAGAGGAGTTAAGGTAGGTGATACTGTACTTAGTGGCTGTATCAACGAGGGTGGAAAGCTTACCCTTAAAACTACTAAGAATTTTGAGGATTCCACAGTTGCTAAGATTCTTGATATGGTGGAGAACGCAAGCTCCAGAAAATCTAAGTCAGAAAGCTTTATTACAAGATTCGCAAAATATTATACTCCGCTGGTTGTAATAGCAGCTCTTATAGTTGCATTTGTTCCACCGATTATACTGGATGATAGTTTTGCAAAATGGATAGGTAGAGCTCTAATATTCCTAGTAATATCCTGTCCTTGTGCTCTTGTTATATCAGTTCCACTTGGTTTCTTCGGAGGAATCGGAGTGGCGTCGAAGCTTGGAATTCTAGTAAAGGGAAGTAACTATTTGGAGGCTATGGCAGAAGCTGACACAGTAGTATTTGATAAGACAGGAACATTGACTGAGGGTGTATTCAAGGTACAGGATGTAGTATGTAAGGGTGGATGTGACAGTGATGAATTACTTAAGCTTGCAGCCTATGCAGAGTGCTATTCTAACCATCCTATAGCCAAATCTATAGAGAGTGCTTACATTTCAGCGGGAAATGCTATTGACAAAGAACAGATTGTAGATGTTAAGGAGATATCTGGAAAGGGTGTCAGTGTTAAGATAGGTAGCGCAACTATATATGCTGGAAATAAAAAGCTTATGGCGGATATAGGTGTAAGCTTTGAGGAAAATAATGAGACTAGCGGTACTGTGGTTTATGTGGCAAGGGATAAGGAATATTTGGGATATATAGTTATCTCTGATGTGGTTAAGCAGGGAGCTAAGAATGCTATAGATAAGTTGCATAGCGTAGGCATTAAGAACACAGTTATGCTTACAGGGGATAGGGCAAAAACTGCTAGCTATGTGGCAGGAGAGCTTGGAATCAAGACAGTATATAGCGAGCTTCTTCCAGGAGATAAGCTTGGTAAGCTAGAAGCACTTATTGTGGCTAAAGGTGAAGGTAAGAAGCGTGCCAAAGTAGCATTTGTAGGAGATGGAATCAATGATGCTCCGGCATTAACAAGAGCAGATATAGGCATTGCTATGGGAGCATTAGGACAGGATGCAGCTATTGAGGCAGCGGACATAGTTCTTATGGATGACAACATTATGAAGCTTGCAACTGTTAGAAATATTGGCCGTAAAACTCTCACTATCGTAAGACAAAACATAGTGTTTGCGTTAGGAGTTAAATTCCTAGTTATGATACTTGGAATATTTGGAATAGCAAATATGTGGCTTGCAGTATTCGCAGATG
>SVEI01000020.1 GCA_015057445.1 Lachnospiraceae bacterium
GCTGACCTTGGTGTTTTATGAGAAATAAACAGTGTTAGTGATGTAAACGAAATCGCAAGAGAGGGGGAAGAGTGCATGAGAAAAATTAATTATTACCAGAAGAAATATGATGCTATGGAAATATTTTATGGATGGGTTGATCAAGGAAGTGAATATGACATTGCTGTTGAGCAAAGCATATATTATAACCAGGGCATGGAAGAGATAGATGAGATAATATTAAATATAACAATAGCAACTAGATTTGCAAGGTGCGGAAAAAGGATATCAGAGCAATTCAAGAAACACTTAGAAAGTATTCTACCTAAAGCTAAAATGTTAAACATAAAAGAATATGACTTGACAGATGATGAAATAAAAGTTTTTAACGAGGAATTAGCAGAAGTAGAGGCTTTGATGAATTGGTAATAAGGAGCTATGAAAATGACCAATAAAAGCGTAATAGAAACAATACTAAATCGCCACAGCTATCGTGGCAAATATAAATCCACCTCAGTACCTAGGGAGGATTTAGTTACAATTATGGAGGCAGGTCTTGCGGCACCATCAGGCTGTAACAAACAGACCACTAGCCTTATAGCAGTAGATGACCCACAGGTTTTGAAGAAGCTTCACAGTGTAATACAACCACCGGTGGGTGAAACTGCGCCGGCTATGATATGCGTCCTTACTCAGCGTATAAATGCCTACAGGGATAAGTGTTTTTCAGTGCAAGATTACTCTGCAGCTATACAGAATATGCTCCTTGCTATAACAGCTCTTGGATATGAAAGCTGTTGGTACGAGGGACACATTACAGATGAGGATAGAATCGGTGACCAGATGGCAAAGATATTAAATGTTCCTGAAGGGTATGAGCTTGTGTGCTTCTTGCCAGTAGGAGTAGCAGAGGGTGAAGTCACAGTGCCTGTCAAGAAAACATTTGAGGAAAGAGCTTGGTTTAATATAAAGGAGGATTAGTATGATTTACGATATATCTCAGGAGGTGTTCTCCTGTACAGTATTTCCAGGTGATCCATCACCTATAGGAAGAAGAATGGAGACTATAGAAGGCGGTGGCGTATGTAATCTGACAGAGCTTACCATGTGTGCTCACAATGGAACTCATGTTGATGCGCCATATCATTTTATAGACGAGGGCAAGACCATAGATGAGATGCCACTGGATGCATTTGTAGGAGATTGCTATGTGGTTCATCATACAGGTGATGTGACTGGGGAAGATGCGGAAAATATATTAGAGAAGGCTACCGCAAATGGTGCAGGTGAGAGAATACTTATAGGCGGAAAAGCAACTGTAACTTCTGATGCGGCAAAAGTATTTGCTAATGGAAAAATTAAGCTTATAGGCAATGAAAGTCAGACCGTTGGGCCTGAAAATGCCCCTAAGGAGGTGCATATGATACTGCTTGGTGAGGAGATAGTTTTGCTTGAGGGCATAGTGTTAAAGGATGTGCCTGAAGGAAAATATCTGCTTAACGCAGCGCCACTTAACCTGGGTGGTTGTGATGGAGCGCCTTGCAGGGCGATACTTATAAAACAGTAGGAGAAGACTATGACAAATCAAGAAATAAGAATACGCCTAGAAGCTATGGCGGAAGCAAAATACAAGGAATTTTCTCAATCCCTTATCCCTGGCAGTAGACCAATACTTGGAGTGAGAATTCCTGCCCTTAGGAATTTGGCTAAAGAACTTGCAAAGAGTGACTGGAAGACCTATCTGGATAATGCAGTGGATGACAGCTTTGAGGAGGTGAATCTGCAAGGCTTTGTAATTGGTTACGCTAAAAGTGACTACCAAACCCTGCTACCATATATTAAGAAATATGTGGCTAAAATAAATGATTGGTCCTTATGTGATGGTTTCTGTGCCACGCTAAAAATCACCAAGAAATACAAAGCAGAATTCAAGGAGCTACTTAAGGAGTATGCCTGTAAGGACACTGAATTCGACCAGCGTTTTGTGGCTATTATGCTTATGGATTATTATCTTGAGGATGAGGATATTGACGAGACACTGGCTATGCTAGATGCCATAAAGCACGACAGCTACTATCGTAAAATGGGTGTAGCTTGGGCAGTGGCTACGGCTATGGCAAAGCAGAGGGAGAAGACCTTGGAGTATATGCAACCAGGTAATAACACCCTGGATGATTGGACCTATAATAAGTCCATTCAGAAGATGATAGAGTCTTACAGAATTAGTGATGAAGACAAGGTTATGCTAAGGCAGATGAGGAGGTAAAACTGTGTTTGAAGCTGTGATGTTGTTTTTAATTGGAATAATATTAGTTGCTGTTGGAGTTGTAGGAATAAAAGCTCCTATGGTAGCGTGGAAGCTATGGATTGCAAGAATACTGCTTGTTAAAAATGGAGAGCCTACAGATTTCTATTATTGGTTGCAAAAGAAGTTAGGATGGATGTCTGTTGTACTGGGAATTTGTGTTATGATAGCAGGTGGAATTCAGTTAAAGGCTATTATGGAAAGATTAACTATAACACTTGATGGAAAGGAAGTAGCACTTCCCTGCAAGTATGAGGACTTTGAGAAGATAGGATATAAGCTGGTGGATGAAGATGATAAGGATGAAATTAGAGGGGAAGGGCTTAGGTATTGCGTTCTAAGCGAAGAAAATGGTAAAGAAATAGTGATTAAGGTTGAAAATGATAAAAAACAACCCCGAGATATGGAGGATTGTGAAATTGTATCTATATCTGTAGATATGGATAATGCACCTGTTGTTGGTGTGGAAGATATGTTTGATACAACTATGAATAAGGATGAAATTATTGATATATGCGCTGGAATGGCAGATAAAAATTTAAAAGGTGATGTTATTGAAATCGATATGAGTAACGCCTTTGAAGATTATTTTGTAAATATTTATTATGATAAATCTGGCGAAAATGGTATAATAGAATCCATAATAATAGAATATGGGAATAACAACTAGGAGGACTAAAATTATGGCGTGGTATGATAACTCATGTTTTTATCACATTTATCCTTTGGGAATGGCTGGAGCACCAGCGCTTAATGACTACAGTGAGCCGGTAGAGAGACTTAATAAGCTTCTCCCATGGATAGAACACGTTAAGAATATAGGATGTAACGCACTTTACATAGGACCACTTTTTGAGTCGGTAGGTCACGGCTACGAGACCACAGATTATAAGAAGCTAGATAGCAGACTTGGAACTAATGATACACTTAAGAATTTTGTAAATGAATGTCACAAGGCAGGCATTAAGGTTATATTTGATGGTGTATTTAACCATACAGGAAGAGACTTCTTCGCATTTAAGGATATTCAGGCTAATAGAGAAAATTCAGCCTATAAGGATTGGTATTGCAATGTAAACTTCTGGGGCAATAACGAGTACAATGATGGCTTCTCCTACGATAACTGGGGTGGCTACAACCTACTTGCGAAGCTTAATCAGAAGAATCCAGCAGTTAAGGATTACATTTGCGATGTAATAAGATTCTGGGTTAAGGAATTTGATGTGGATGGAATTCGTCTTGATGCTGCAGATGTTCTTGACTTTGATTTTATGAAGGGCTTAAGAAGAGTGGCAAATGAAGTTAAGCCTGAGTTTTGGCTTATGGGTGAGGTTATCCACGGCAATTATGCCCGTTGGGTAAATGAAAGCACACTTCACTCTGTAACAAATTACGCTATGCACAAGGCTCTTTATTCAGGACATAACGACCACAACTACTTTGAGATTGCTCACACTGTAAAGTATCTGTCTGGTATGTGTGGCAACAACTTAAAGCTTTATAATTTCGTTGATAATCACGATGTGGAGCGTATTAATTCTAAACTTACTAATAAAGCAAACTACAACCCTGTACATGTGCTGATGTATACTATGCCTGGAGTTCCATCCATTTACTATGGTTCAGAGTTTGGTATAGAGGGTGTTAAGGGCTGGGGCACAGATGCGCCACTTCGTCCAGAGCTTAACTTTGAGGAGTATCAGGAGAAGGCCAAGACTAATCCTTGCGTAAAGCTTATCTCTGCCCTTGGTAAGATTCGTCAGGAGACAGAGGAGTTAAATTACGGAGAGTACAAGGAGCTTGTTCTTACTAACAAGCAGTTCTCTTTCGCTAGAAATCATAATGGCAGCAGTGTAATAATCACTGTTAATAATGATGAGGCTGATGCAACTATGACAGTTCAGGCAGGCAATTGCTCAGAGTATATTGGAGCTATTACAGGAGTTAGGGTTCCTGTTCAAAATGGATGCATAACCGTATCTTTGAAGGCAAATTCAGGAGAAATCTGGAGACCGGCAGATAAGTATGCAGATGGTGCGCCAAAGGTTGATGTGGCAGAGAAAGTAGATGAACCGGTAGTAGAGGAGGTTGCTGTACCAGTAGTGGAAACTGTGGCTGAAGAAGCGGTTGCGCCTGTTGCACCTGTAGTAGAATCTGAGGCAGAGAAAATTAAGGAGCCAGAAGTAGCAGTTGAAGAAACTGTAGCTCCTGTAGAAGAAGTTGTGGTAGAGGAAAATGTAGAAACTGATATAGAGTCAGCTAAAGAGAAAACTAAAGTTGAGGAAGAAATAGTTGAAATTACTAAGGAAGAACCTAAGAAAACAGTTGTTATCCCAGAAAACAAATCCTACGAGGAAATGACTGTAGAAGAACTTCAGCAGGTGATACTTGGTAAGATGGCTAAGAATGGTCCTGTGACTGAGTATATGGAGAAGACAGTGTATGACAATACACATCAGGGTTCATTAGTGACTTGGGCGAAGAGTTTTTAAAGATAATATATTTTTATGAGAGCTTATACCTCCTGCAAATCATAGTATTTGCGGGAGGTTTTCTTAATTTAGATTGAGATAAAAGGTGGTTGTCAAAATATATTTGAAAAAATGTGTTGACATATACTGGAGAACGTATTATAGTACTATTGTACTAAATGAGTAGTACAATAGTACAAATGGCGCGAAGGAGATTAATATACATAAGGAGGTGGATACATGCCGTGGAAATTTGATGCTAATTCTCCGATTTATCTTCAGATAATGGATGAGCTAAAGCTGAAGATAGCTAAAGGAGAACTGAACCCGGGCGATAAGGTTCCGGCAGTAAGGGAGCTTGCTATTATAGCAGGAGTAAATCCCAATACTATGCAAAAGGCGTTGTCTGAGCTAGAGAGGGAAGGCGTGCTTTATTCCCAGAGAACATCGGGGAGATTTGTTGCAGAGCTGGGTAATGGGCAGGCAGATATAAGACAGGGCATTTACAAACAATATATGGACACATTTGTAAGGGGAATGCGGGAACTTGGATTTGCAAATGATGACATAATTAAAATATTGGAGAAATATTTTAACGAGGAGGAATAATTAATGAATTATTTGGTTGATATAACAGGTGTAAGAAAAGCCTACGGTAAAAATGCTGTTGTATTTGATGGGCTTGGCTTAAAGATAAATGCGGGAAAAATAATAGGCTTACTAGGACCCAACGGAAGTGGCAAGACCACTCTTATTAAGCTTTTGGCAGGATTGCTTAAGGAGGATACGGGAACCATTTTAATCGATGGGAAGCAGGTTGGTCCAGAGTCCAAGGCTGTAGTGTCCTACCTTCCTGAGAGGACATATTTTAATGAAGGACTTAAGGTAAAGCAGCTTATAAATATGTTTAAGGATTTTTATGCTGATTTCGATGAGACAAGAGCCTACGAGATGATGTCGCTTCTCAATATTGATACTAATACAGTACTTAAGAAACTTTCAAAGGGTAATAAGGAGAAGGTTCAGCTTATTATGGTAATGAGCCGACGTGCAAAGCTATATCTACTTGATGAGCCGATTGCGGGAGTTGACCCAGCTGCTAGAGATTACATATTACAGACAATACTCACTAACTATGATAAAGAGGCTTCGATCATTATATCTACGCATCTTATTCAGGATATTGAAAACATTTTGGATGACGTAATATTTATCAAGCAGGGGCAGATTGTGGCATATAACAGCGCAGATGCTCTAAGACAAGATAAAGGTCAGTCTATAGATGAGATATTCAGGGAGGTGTTCAGATGTTAGGAAAGCTTATTAAAAATGAATTTGTACAAAGATATAAGACTGTATGTGGTATCTACCTGATGGTACTTGCCGCTAGTATAGTGGAAAATATAGCTCGTTTAGTATACGACAATACAGAAAGTGATGTGATTGATAATTTATACCGCATAATTACTGTATCATTTATGCTGGTATTCATAGGAAGTGCCGTTATGGTAGTGCTTCTTAGTTTTCTGGATTACAACAAAAGACTGTTTAAGGATCAGGGATATCTGACTCATACCTTACCTGTTAAACCATCAACTATGCTTTTTGCTAGAGTTGTATGTGATCTTGCGATTTGTCTTAGTGTGGTGGTTGTATATCCGTTCTGCTTTTCAATTGCAATAAGAAATTTTGATATGCTAAAGGATGTGTTTGATATATTCAATGAATTGTTCCTGCAACTGTCAGATTCTGAAATGCTTGAAATTTTTATTTCTGCTATGGTAATGCTGTTCTTCATATTGCTGTTTTCTATATGGTTATATTACTTTGCATATGCAGCTGGACACAGCTTTAAAAAGAACAAGAGGGTTATGTCAGTGGTAATCTATATTGCAATATATGCCATAAGTGAAGTGATACTTTCTCTTGTATCTACATGGGTAGAGAAGCTTGTAAATGTTCAAGACTTAACCGCTGTCATTATCCATGCCGTGGTATTTGCAATATATACTGTCTTATGTTTTATAGGTACTGCAACCGTATGCAAGAATCACCTCAACCTAGAGTAAAACGAATAAATTATATTATAGGATATTCATTTGCAATCTTATAGGAAAGCTTCTTGTAGCAAGTTGTCATACTAAAGTAAAAAATCGAAGTTACGTATATAAAAATAACGCTAAATTAATGAAAATTGCCAATGTAATTGTCATTGATTTAGCGTTTTATATTGCAAAAAAGCAAGGGACAGGGTGAATGCAACGGTTCGTTGCCTAAGTGAATGCAGAAGTCAGACCATATTACAATTCCTCCGGCATCTCCCACTTCTCAGCCTGCTCCTCCAGCTTTTCAGCCTCGGCAATATACTGTCTTGCCATCATAGGGTCAGTATTTGCAACCTTGTAGGATAGCTCCTTGTAGCAGGCTGCCATACGAACCAGTGGCAGGTCTCCTGAACTTCTTACATACACAAAGCTTTCAGTCTCGGTGGCTGCATTCTGGAACCAAATAGCAGCCTCGTCAAAGTCTCCGTGAGCGAAGAAATACTCTCCAAGCTCTATGCAAATCTCAGCGCATGGAGTGGTAGCAATATTCTTAAGACAAACCTTGAAAAATTCATCTGAATCACCGGATAATCTGTAGCATCTTGCCAACACGCAACCAGCCTCATCTCTTTCGTCCTGAGAACGCATAGAATCCTTCATGGTTGCTTCAAATACGTGAGTAGCTTTAAGAAAATCAGTATCATCTCCGGCTATAAAAAGTTCCTTGGCATACATTCCATGAAGCTTCTTAGAAAATGGCTTTCCTGAATCAAAGGTATCAAGTAGAACCTTCAAATCACGTTTTGCATGATTTCCGTGAGCCTTATGCATAATTTCTATGTCGCTGTCATACACTATAGGGTCAAGCTGTACAGTCTCGTGAATAGGATCAACCCATTTTAAGGTTCGTAATCTTTTGTATAGCTTAGGTCTAAGTTCGATTTTTGAGTTATAAGCGGTGTTGGTATCCATGTAGTTTACATACTTCATAGTAACCACATCAATTTCAGGGAGAATAACCTGTTTAAGCTGTATAAATTTAGTCTGATTAGCGGCATCTATAACTTCATCTGCATCTGCAGAATAAATATAATCCCCACTAGCCTTAGAAAATGCAAAATTTCTTGCTGCCGCAAAATCATTCTTCCAAGGGTAATCAAATATCTTATCAGTATATTCTGCTGCCACATCCTTTGTATCATCTTTAGAACCAGTATCCACAATGATGATTTCGTCGGCGATGCAGGTTAAGGAATCAAGACATGCACCTAGTCTCATTCCTTCGTCCTTTACTATCATGCAAACAGATATTTTAATCATAGGTAATTCCTTTCTTGTTTCGACATAAATATAATCACTTGTAAGCTATAATACATTCTTAATTTATAAACTAATAGTATTATATCAAACTCGTAAATGAGGGTAAAGATAATTAATTATACCTGATTTGGTTTACTGAAATAAAAATAGTAAATTTACTACATTAAAATAATAGAAAGCAGTATAATAAAATAAAGTGTAAAAAGGCAAATCTGTGACATAAATACACAAAAACCCCTTGACATAAATAGGAAAAACTCGTAACATAGTATCGAAAACTACGTTATGTAGAAATGGGATGTTTTTATATGGAATAAGCCCTTAAAAATTACAGATAATAATACATACAAGAAATGTGAGGTAAGTTATGGGAGATTATATTATCAGTGCCTGCTCAACAGCAGACTTAACTAAGGAGCAGTTTGAAAGGTTTGATATAAAGTATATTTATTTTCATTACTTTTTAGATGATGTACAGTATCCAGATGATTTGGGACAGACTATGTCTTTTGATGAATTCTATAAGAAGATGGCTGATGGGTCTGATACTAGAACATCACAGGTGAATGTGGATGAGTTTATAGAATTTTTCACACCATATCTAGAGGCAGGTAAGGACGTTCTTCATCTTACACTTTCATCAGGGATTTCTGGTGTATATAATTCAGCTATGATTGCTAAACAGGAGTTAGAGGAAAAGTTCCCTGACAGAAAGATTATAGTAATTGATTCCCTTTGTGCATCAGCAGGCTATGGTCTTCTTATGGCTGAACTTGCAGAGAAAAGAGATGCAGGAGCTACTATAGATGAGTTGGAGGCTTGGGCTAATGCTAATTTAATGAAGATGAATCACTGGGTTTTGGTTTCTGACCTTAAGTATTTGGTTAAGGGTGGTAGACTATCTAAGACATCAGGTTTCTTTGGTACTATGCTTAATATTTGTCCTATAATTAATGTTAATAACGAGGGTAAGCTTATTGCCAGAGAGAAAATAAGAACTAAGAAGAAGGCTATTAAGCGTATGGTTGAGATTATGGAGGAACAGGCTGAAGGTGGTCTTGACTATTCAGGAAAGTGTTACATTTCACAGTCTGCTTGCATGGAGGATGCCAGAGAGGTTGCAGATTTAATTGAGGCTAAATTCCCTAAACTTAACGGTAAGGTTGTAATTAATAGCATAGGTACAGTTATTGGTAGTCATACAGGTCCTGGAACAACTGCACTCTTTTTCTGGGGCAAGGAGAGAACAGAGTAAAGAAGAATCCACCGACCTAATGGTTGGTGGATTTTTTATTGATATTATTCAAAAATAGGAATATAATAAACACAGATTGTTTCGGCAACAAAAATATTACTAAAACAAGCAAAAAGGAGAGAAAAAACATGGCAAAGAAGTATTATCAGCCGGAGATTGAGACTATGCCTGTTGAACAGCTTAAAGCACTCCAGAGCGAGCGACTTGTAAAGCAGGTAAAGCACGTTTGGGACAATGTTCCATATTATCGCGCTAAGATGGAGAAAAAAGGCGTTACTCCAGATGACATTAAGGGAATAGAGGATTTACATAAGCTTCCGTTTGTTACAAAGGATGACTTAAGAGAGGCTTATCCATACGGACTTTTGGCAGCACCACTTAAGGATTGCGTACGTATTCATTCAACTAGTGGTACAACAGGTAAGAGAGTTGTTGCATTTTATACTCAGAACGATATAGACCTTTGGGATGATTGCTGTGCCAGAGCTCTTACTGCTGTTGGTGCAGGTGATGAGGATGTGGTGCATGTATCCTATGGTTATGGACTTTTTACTGGAGGATTAGGACTTCACGGTGGAGCACATAAGGCAGGCTGTATGACCATTCCTGTATCATCAGGTAATACAGATAGACAGATTCAGTTTATGACAGACCTTGGTTCTACAATTCTTTGCTGTACACCTTCATATGCAGCATACCTTGCTGAGTCTATAGAGGAGAGAGGCGTTAAGGATGAGATTAAGCTCAAGGCTGGTATCTTTGGCGCAGAAGCATGGACTGAGGAGATGCGTCGTGATATAGAGGCAAAGCTTGGTATCAAGGCTTATGATATTTATGGTTTGACAGAACTTTCAGGTCCTGGTGTATCCTTCGAGTGTGAGGAGCAGACAGGAATGCACATTAACGAGGATCATTTCATCGCAGAGATAATTAATCCTGAGACCGGAGAGGTTCTTCCAGAGGGTGAGAAGGGCGAGCTTGTATTTACAAGTATCACTAAGGAAGCATTCCCACTTCTTAGATATAGAACTAAGGATCTTTGTATACTTTCCAGAAAGCCTTGCTCATGTGGAAGAACTCACATTAAGATGCGTAAGCCTATGGGACGTAGTGATGATATGCTTATCATTCGTGGTGTAAATGTATTCCCATCACAGATCGAGACAGTTCTTCTTAATGAGGGTATGACTCCTAACTATCAGATTATTGTTGATAGAAAGAACAATACTGATACATTTGATATTAATGTTGAGATGAGTCAGGAGATGTTCTCAGATAACCTTGCTGAGGTTACTGCTAAGGAGAAGCAGCTTGTGGCATCCCTTAAAGCTATGCTTGGTATTCAGGCTAAGGTTCACCTTGTTGCACCTAAGTCTATAACAAGAAGTGAGGGCAAGGCAGTTAGAGTTATCGATAAGAGAAAGCTTTACGACTAGAAGATTACTTATAAGGAGGTTACTAATATGGCAGTTAAGCAGATTTCCGTATTTGTTGAAAATAAAAGTGGTGGACTTGCTGACATCACAAAGGCACTTTCAGATGCAAATGTAAATATCAGAGCACTTTCACTTTCTGAGGCTACAGATTTTGGTGTTCTTAGACTTATAGTAGATGATGTATTCGCTGCAGGTAATGCTTTAAAGGAGAGCGGACACATTTACAATATTACTGATGTTCTTGCAGTTGCAGGCGAGGATAAGCCAGGAAGTATTACTAAGATTTTCACAGTGCTTGCAGAGGCAGGTATGAGTCTTGAGTATGCTTATGCATTCTTCGCAAAAAGTCAGGAAAAGGCTATTATGATTATTAAGGTTGCAGACAGACTTGCAGCTAAGAAGGTTCTTAAAGAAGCAGGTATTCCTTTAGTTAAGGAAGATGAGATAGCTAAGCTGTAGAATTGGATTGGCGGTAGGAAGATTTATCTGAGACAGTATGCAGGACTATATTAGCATCTGGTTTCGTCGGGGGAGGTACGCATGAATAACAAGATGTTTCACGTATTTTATGCTTTGATGATTATTACCCTTGCTGTAATGGTGGGGTGGATATTGGTAAAATATGATGGAAAATCAATAATTGAAGATAGCTTTGATGAAACTAGAGATTTTTCTACAGGTTGGATATTGGCTGATGGAAGAGAAATTGATATCTCTAAGATGGGCTCTATGGATGAGCTTCTCGTAGGAGAGGAGTTTTCGGTTTATAATGTGGTTCCTTCTGATTTAAAAGATGGAGAATATCTTTGTTTTCGAAGTAAGAATATTTTCTTTAGGTTATATGTGGATGGTGAGCTTATTTACGATCCACATGTGCCTGAGAATATTTTCTATACCAAGAGTTCTGGAACTAAATGGCACTATGTTCAATTATCAGAGGAGCAAATCGGTAAAGAACTTGAGTATAGAATTACTAAAATTTACGACTCAGGAAAGGCCAGTATTATAGACATAGAAGTTGGAGAACCTGCAAGAGCCATCATGAATACTATAGAAGAAAAAATAGTTGCTTTTGTTACATGCATACTTACTATATTTGTAGGTATACTTTTGATAATTGCTGATATACCAATTAATATCAGCGCTAGAAAGAATCACGAGCTTCTATACTTGGGATTGTTTTCCATAAGTGTTGCTGGGTGGTGTTTGATTGAAACACATTTGATTCAGTTTTATTTGGGTGATAGCAGGATGATGCAGTTGTTGTCATGCTGTGCGCTAATGATGATTTCCATACCGATAATATTATATCTTGACGCTGCTTTTGGATTTAGGAAGAAAAAAGTTGTGTCTGTCATGGTTGGCGCATCTTTTGTTAGCTTTGTGTTAGCAATTATTTTACATATGACAAGGATTGCGGATGTGCATGAAACTCTACATTTTAGTCATGTGATATTGATTATGTCGGCTGTGGTTTTGTTGTACACCATAATAAAGAATACTTTTGTAATGGGCAATAAAACTGGCAAAAATGTATTCAGAATAATTAGAGGAATAGGTTTGTGCAGCTTGTCAGTGGCTACGGTGACAGATATAGTTCGTTATTACGTATTCCAAAGTAATGATACTGCGATGTTTGTTCGTATCGGATTACTTATATTTATTATATGTTTTGGTGCTTCTAGTTTAGAAAAAACCGTTAATGCAGTAAGACTTGGAGCTCAAACTGAAATTGTTAGCCAGCTTGCTTATAGGGATGGCTTGACTAGAATTGGGAACAGAACTGCATTCAACGAGCAGTTGGTAGAACTTGAGGACGTTAAAGATGATATAGATGCCATTGGTATAATTATGTTTGATGTTAATGATTTAAAGTATATTAATGATAACTTTGGACATCATATGGGCGATGATATGCTTGTTGCCTGTGCGCAAATTATTGAAAAGGCATTTATGGACAAAGATGCAAAATGCTATCGTATAGGTGGAGACGAGTTCGCTGTGATTCTGAGCGGAGATAATGTTAGAACTCGCTATGAAGATGGTATAGAAGAATTTAAATCTTTAGTTGATAGTCACAACAAATTAGATGACAAAAAGTTTAGAATTAGTATAGCCTATGGCTTTGCTAAATATGATGAATCAGAGACTGGAAAGCCATTGCTTATGATTTATCAGCAGGCAGATATGCTTATGTATGAGAATAAGAAAAAAACCAAGCAAAGCATGGTGCCGGCAGCAACATATTATAGCAATATGGGCAAATTGAAACAGGCATAGGTGATGTGTAAAAGGGTTGTTACGTTGAGTGATAGCCCTTTTTTGATATACTTTTTACAATAATAAGTGTATAATGACTTAAATGTGATGATACTACTAGGAAACAAAGGAGTTTTATATGCAAAAGCGTAGTGATTATATAGATGTAATGCGTGGAATAGGTATCTTTTCAGTGGTTTTTGTGCATATAGCACGACCAAATAATAACCCAGAACTGATTTTATGGATACAGTCCTTTTATATGCCATTATTTTTCTTTATATCAGGCATAGTTCACAAGGGAAGCGTGGGATTTGTGGATTTTACAAAGAAGAAGTTTAAAACTATAATGATACCCTATTTCTTTTGGGCTGTATTATGTTTTCTGTACTGGGTATTGTTGGAGAGAAGGTTTAGGGCTGCTGAGTCACAGATAGATATTTTGGATGGTCTCTTAGGTATTGTTGATGGCAGATATGAGCATCTGGTATTCAATGTTGTGTTATGGTTTTTGCCAGTTCTATTTTTGGTATCAGTATTATTTCATCTTCTGTTACAGATTGATATATCAGATTCTAAGAAGAATTTGGTGGTTTTTGGTTCTCTAATCGGTCTATCTTGCTTAGGGATTATATTATTTGAAGAAAGCTGGGTGTGGGGGTTAAATAAAGTATTTAAATATATATTGTTCTATGGTTTAGGATATTATATTAGAGATTATAAGATAGATGAAAAAATATTGAAGATGAAAAACTGCAAATTGTTTTCAATGGTGGGAATTGTAGCTTTTGGCTTCATTAGTTTTATTATGAATGAAAAGGGACTTAGAGATGCGGTGTGGTTTTATTTAATAGCCATAGTGGGAATAACAATAGTATTTTTTGTCTCTATAATGACTGAAAAGCTAGCTTTATTTAAAGTGATTGGCCAAAATACTATGGGCATATTAGTTATGCATGGTCCTTTGTATAGGATACTTTGTGTTGCGGTAGCCTATTTGACGAACCTATCTGTGGCTGAATTAAGAGAAAACTATTGGTTTGCATTAGTGTTAAGTTTTGTTACAATAGGACTTATTTTTATCCCTATAAAAATACTTAGAAAGATTTTGCCATGGTGTTTGGGCGTGAAGCAGAAAAAAATATAATACATTTTAACTACTTATGTACATATGCATAATTTCTCTTGATTTCCACATAATAACTCCATAAGAATGAAAAATATAATTATTGGAGGAAACTATATTGAAGGCAACAGGAATTGTGCGTCGTATTGACGACCTTGGGAGAGTGGTTGTACCGAAGGAGATTAGAAGAATATTACGAATTCGTGAGGGAGATCCGCTGGAAATATTTACTGACAAAGACGGAGAGATTATATTAAAGAAATATTCTCCTATAGGGGAATTAAGTAGCTTTGCGCAGCAGTATGTGGAATCTACAGCTCAGATTTTGGGTTGTCCAGTTTGCGTAACTGATAGGGATCAGATAATTGCTGTAGCGGGAATTTCTAAGAAAGAGCTACTAGGGAAAAGTCTTCATAGAGATTTGGAGGATGCTATTAATGATAGAGAATCCTTCATGGCTCAAAAAGGTGAGAATCGCTATATTAAGATAACTGGTAATGGTGAAAACGAATATAACGGTCAGATTGTTCAGACTATTATAAGTGAGGGTGATGCCATAGGAGCGGTTATTATTTTAGATAAAGATGGAAGTAGAACTTTAGGCGAAGCGGAATTGAAGGCAGCTATAATTGCGGCTAATTTTCTTGGTAGACAGATGGAAGGATAGATTAATAAGGATGATATGTGGATTCTGTTTTGAGATAAAATATAGTGGGATCCACATATTAGACTCCTTTCGTTACGTAAAATATAGAAATATCAACATTTCTGTTACAAAAAAATTAAAAAGTTGTTTATTTTCCTTGGTTTTTGCTTGACAAATTATGGGTAACAATGTATAAATAAGCGTAGGGCATTTATAAGGGTGCCGTTAATTGGGTATTGATTAGGTTTACTAATTGCTTAATTAATCGAAAAACGTTTGTATTATAGGAGGAATTTTTCAAATGAACAAGAATGAATTAGTTACTGCTATGGCAGAGAAGACTGGTATGAAGAAGACAGAGGTAGAGAAGGTACTTAAGGCTTTCGTTGAGACTGTAACAGATGAGTTAAAGAAGGACGAGAAGATTCAGTTAGTAGGATTCGGTACATTCGAGTCAGTTAAGAAGCCAGCTAGAGAGGGTAGAAACCCAAGAACTGGTGAGACTATGAAGATCGCTGCTTCAGTTGCTCCAAAGTTCAAGCCAGGTAAGGCATTAAAGGATGCTCTTAACTAATTAGTCGTATATATAAGACAATGAAAGCCATCGCATCAGCGGTGGCTTTTGTGATTTGATGGATAGCTTGCTGAGGTTTGTTATAAAAAGTTTGGTATTGATTAGGAGAAGGATATGAGATTAGATAAATATTTAAAAGTGTCACGTCTGATAAAAAGAAGAACAGTAGCCAATGAAGCTTGTGATGCAGGAAGAGTACAGGTCAATGGCAAAGTTGTTAAGGCTTCTTATGATGTTAAGGTTGGAGATGTAATCGAGATTGCTTTTGGAAATAAGGCAGTAAAAGCAGAGGTAATTATGATTGCAGATACAACAAAGAAAGAAGACGCAAAGGAAATGTATAAATACATTTAATATCTCTGTGAATGAAAAATCATAAATCTGATTTGAATTACATATAATGTTGTAAGGACATTTTAGGTTGGGATTTCGTATTGGATAGTAAATCAATTAGTAAAGAGCATAAGCTTAGTATATTAGACAGGCAAAGAGCACAGATTACTGGAATAACCAAGGTTATATCCATAGAAGAACAGCAGATAAGTCTTATTACAGAGGCTGGAAAGATTGTTATATCAGGCAAAAACCTACATGCTGGTAAGTTAGATGTGGTTGCAGGAGTTTTAGAATTTACAGGAATGGTAAATAGTATTTGCTATTCTGATTATAAGACTGCTAGTGAAAAAGCAACAGGTTTTATAGGACGTTTGTTTAAGTGATATGACAGAGCTTATTAATATTCAGTTTAATATGTTTGCCATTGCTACTTTCCTTGGTGTCTTGATGGGATTTACCTATGATGTGTTAAGGTGCATACGGAGGATTATAGTACATAATCTCCTTTTTATATCCTTGGAGGATTTTATATATTGGTTTGCCTGGACTATTATTGTATTGAATTCTGTAGCCGAGTATAATTATGGACAACTAAGGATTTATATATTTGTAACCATGTTGTTAGGGTTTTGCGTTTATAAGACCACCATAGGTTGGGTGTTGATGCGATTTTTCAACTATATGTGGTGTTCAATTGAGAAATGTTTACATAATGCAAATAAATTCTTGAAAAAAAACAGAAATAATAGTAAAATATAGAATAGCTATAGGGCTGTAATGATATTATAAACTGCTTGTTGGCATATGTGATTATTTACAGTTATGATTTTTGTATGAGGTAGGATATGAGTAACAGGAGAAGAAAGACAACTAAAAAGCAGTCTAGTGCTATGACATTTTTTGTATGTGTTGTAGTTCTTGTAGTACTGGGCGTTTCTGCTGTGAAGGTATCCAATCTTTGTGAGAAGAGCAAGGAGCTTTCAGAGACAGAGTATGCTTTGGAAGTAAAGATACAGAATGCTTATTTGGAAAAGCAGGATTTAATTGCTCAGGAGCAGTATATGCAGACTAAACAATATATAGAGGATGTTGCAAAGGATAAGCTTGGTCTGGTGTATCCGGATGAGATAGTAATAAAACCTAGTGAGTAAAAGAGCTGTAGTAACAACTACAGCTCTTTTTTTGTCAAAAACTATATGATTAAGTGGACATACTTTGACACAAGTTTTTTGATAATTACCATATAATTTCAAGGCAAAAATAAGGCTTATTATTAAGATTGTTGTTACCTTGGGAGGTTAAATATGAGTTGGTCAAAAGTACTAAGTGGGTTGTGGATAGGAGTTATTGCATTCTTTGTGGCAAGATGTGGTTTTATGGAAATGAGTCCACTGATTATCGGATTTTTTTTGGCGGTGTGCCTAGTTGGGGAAAATTCATTTTATACATATGTAGGTGGAGTGATGGGACTATTAACTGAAGTTCCATTAATAGATGTTGTCAGGTATGGCGTAGTAATGCTTATGATAGGAGGAGCTCTTAATATAAAACAGCTTCTTGAGACAAAGGGGAAGGAACTAAGTCTATGTTTTCTTTCAGGTGGTTTATTGGCAATTGTATCTGCTACATTTAAGATTTTTGGTTTTATAGAAATGGAACTTGGAATTATAATTCTAGAAGGCATATTAGTTTTTTCGGCGTCCATGATTTATATGTTTGCGTTAAAAATTTTAAAATATGACTATGGAAGGATTGCCACAGAAAATGAAGCTGCCATAAGCTGTATAGTGTTAGGAGCAACTGCGTTATTTGGAGTTCCTGTAGCTTTGCCTGGCGGGATTATGTTGGCTGAGGCAGTTGCTTTGTTTAGCATGTTGACTATTTTGTATAAGTTTGGATTTGGAATAGGTATTTGCTGGTGCATGGTGGCTGGATTTGTGATTTCCTATACAACTGGAATAACTCAGTATTTTGTGGGGTGGATATTAATAGGAGTTTTAGCATTAGGGATATCCTGTGTAATAGGTGGGGGAAGATTTAGCTTTGGAATGATTTATGCGGGGGTATATTTGTGCGTAGGAACTTATGTCTATGGTGAAATATTGTCTGAAGATGGGATAAAAGCACTTGCATCAGCTATGTTGGTTTTTTTGTTAGCACCCAAGAAACTTATGCTTAAAATGGATGAAACAATTAAAGGGGACATGCTTTCAGCTAATTCTCCTGAGTGGGGAAGACTTATAGTTGATAGGGTTAATAATCTTTCTAGAGCTTTTAAGCGAATTGACTACACCCTTGTAGGTGATGCTGGAACAGGGATAGGTTTTGAAGATGTGGGAAATATTATTGAGGGATTTACAAATCAGCTAGAGAGAGCTGTTCCTATGAGAAAAACCATAACATCCGGAATAATAAGTGAATTGTCGTTGCGAGACGTACAGGTTAAGAATTTGGTTCTTTTAAAAAACCAGGATGAGAGATATGAGGTTTATATTACATCCAAGGTTAGGAGAGGAAAGCTGGTTCTTGCTAAAACTATTAGAGATATAGTGTCCAAGGAAATGGGTATGGAAATGGAATTAAAAGATGAGAGCAGGAATATTGTAAGTAGAAACTTTGAAATGATATGTTTGCGGGAGAAACCTGCTTTTGATTGTAGTACAGCGGTAAGATGCCTAAGTAGATATGACAATGATGTTTCTGGTGATAATTTTTATGTGGGTGATATAATGGATGGGCAGAAACTGATTATGCTGGCTGACGGAATGGGCAATGGTAAAGATGCCGCGGTGGATAGTAGCCTATTAATTGAAACCATAGAGGAGTTACTTACTGCGGGGTTTGATAAGGAGACTTCAGTAAAAATTGTAAATACTTATTTGTCAGATCGAAATAAAGGTGAGAGATTCTCTACACTAGATATGTTAATCCTTGATATGCACACAGGATATGGAAGAATATTTAAGCAAGGGGCATCTACTACATTTGTAAAGCGAGGAGAATGGATAGAATTGATAAAATCCACATCATTGCCTATGGGCGTGATTGATGGAGCTGTCTGTGAATCCTGTAAGAAAAAGTTTTATAATAATGATATTATTGTGATGGTAAGTGATGGGGTGTTGGAGAGCATAGTATTTGAAAACAAGGAAGATTATCTAAAGGAAATATTGTCTAATGTGGATGATGCTGAGCCTGAAGAAATTGCAAAGGATATTGTTGAGGAAATACGTGGTGGCAGTGGCAACAGGTTAAAGGATGATGCCAGTGTGATAGTCATAAAGTTAAAGAAGAAATAAAGGGAAAATACTGTTAAAACTTTGTGACTTCTATATACTTAGTGGACAGTTTGTGGTATATTTTAGAATACGAGATTTTGACGAAGAGAGAAATATATGAGTAAAATTATTGATAAAGTAAATAATTTTATATTAGATAATCATATGATTAGTACAGGCGACAGAATAGTGCTAGGTTTATCGGGAGGTGCAGATTCTGTGTGCCTGTTGATTTTACTTTTAGATATTTGTTCTAGATATGGACTAGGTAGCAAGGATATATATGCAGTTCACATTAATCATAAGATACGTGGAGAAGAAGCAGATGAAGACATGGAGTTTGCTAGAAAACTATGTCAGGAAAAGCAAGTGAACTTTATTGCCTTTAGCAAAGACATAGTTGCTTTGGCAAAGGAAGAAGGAATTTCCACAGAGGAAGCTGGAAGAAGGTTTCGATATGAGTGCTTTGACAAAGTGGCAGGAGAATATGGTTGTACCAAAATTGCTGTAGCTCATAATAAAAATGATATGGCGGAAACTGTAGTGTTTAATATGCTTAGAGGTACGGGTTTAAGGGGTATGTCTGGTATTAAGCCTGTGAGAGGTAATATTATCAGACCTTTATTGAATATTACCAGAGAAGAGATAATAGAGTATCTTAGAGAAAAAGATCAAATCTACAGGAATGACTCTACTAATGATGGGTTGGACTATGATAGGAATAAAATTAGACATATTATTCTTCCGGCTATGATGGATATAAATAAGGGCGCCATAAATCATATATGTCAGATGGCTGCAGAGGCAAGCAATAGCTACTCTTATATTAGGGATATGGCTTTAGAAGATTATAATGGCATTAGTCAAGAGGATGATTTTGGTAAAACTATTATGCTTCCCGTAGATGAATTATACAAGTATAACCCTGTGCTACAGGAACATCTTATCCATGAAGCTATTGGGGATGTTGCGGGAAATAAACGAGATATAACAAGAAAACATATTATGTCAGTAGTGGGTCTTTTGTATCAGGATACAGGGAAACAGGTAGAATTACCTTATGGTATAAAAGCAAGAAGAAGCTACGATAATTTGATAATAACCAATAAATCCAATGTAAATGAAGAGTATAGAATAACAATAGAACCAGAAAAAGATTATTCTATACCAGATAGAGGATGTATTGAATTTAAACTAATTGACTATAATCAAGATACACAGATATCAAAAAAAATCTATACTAAAATGATAGATTATGATAAAATAATTGATACGCTTTATTTGAGAACTCCTGAGGATGGAGACTATATTGTCATCGATTCCAAGGGAAGTACAAAAAAGTTATCAAGAGTATTTATTGATAATAAAGTGGACCGAGAAGCGAGAAATAATTGGCCTATAATAGCATGTGGCAAAAATGTAGTCTGGGCTATAGGATTAAGAATTAGCGAAGCATTCAAGGTTGATGAAACTACCAAAAAGATCTTATATATGAATTACAGAGGAAAAGGAGATGAATAATTATGGCAGAGAAGATAGGAGTTCTTATTAGCTCAACAGAGGTTGAGGCAAAGATTCAGGAGATGGCAGATAAGATAAGTAAAGAATATGCAGGGAAAGTGGTTCACATTATTGGCGTGCTTAAGGGAAGTGTATTCTTTATGTGTGAATTAGCAAAGAGACTTACAGTACCAGTTACTATGGATTTTATGTCAGTTAGCAGTTATGGTAATGACACAAAGTCATCTGGTGTAGTTAAGCTTATAAAAGATTTGGATGAGACTATAGAGGGAAGAGATGTAATTCTTGTTGAAGATATTATGGATTCAGGTAGAACACTTTCATATCTTGTAAAAATTCTTAAGGAGAGAAGGCCAAATAGCTTCAAGGTCATTACTCTTCTTGATAAGCCGGACAGAAGAGTTGTTGACATTGAACCGGATATGACTTGCTTTGAGATTCCGGATAGATTCGTAGTGGGATACGGACTTGATTGCGCTCAGAAGTATCGTAATCTTCCATACATTGGGGTAATAGAGGAGTAATTCCCTCAATAAAAATATAACGCAGAAGGGAGCTTGAGATGAAGAAAGGTACTAGAAGAGGATTTGGATTATATTTAGGCTTGATTATGATTGGCGTATGTTTGGTGGTATTTTTACAAAGTAGAAATACTAACTTGGATACAAGCTATACCATAGAAGATTTTAGAGCACAGGTGTCAGAGGGATTGATTAGTGAGGTGGCTATTTACCAAAATAGCGATGTGCCTACAGGTACTGTACAGATTCTTCACAAAAATTCTAATGTAATTATTGAGTTTTATGTTTCTGACGTAAATGTAGTTCAAGAGATTGTAATGGAGTATGGTGATGGAACTATTGAAATGAGTCTTCAAGATGTTACAGATGACACAACGTTTTTCACTATATTACCTATTATACTAATTGTGTTCTTAACATTATTCTTGCTTATGATGTTAATCGGCGGTGGCGCTGGTGGCGGTGCTGGCGGTGGCGGCGCTGGAAAGGCTATGAGCTTTGGAAAGAGCCGTGCTAAGAAGACAGAAGAGGGAGACAATAAGCACACATTTAAGGATGTGGCTGGTCTTGATGAAGAAAAAGAGGATATGGAGGAAATAGTTGATTTCCTAAAAAATCCTAAAAAATATAGCGCACTTGGTGCAAGAATACCTAAGGGTGTATTGCTTGAGGGCCCTCCGGGAACTGGTAAAACTCTTCTTGCTAAGGCTGTTGCAGGAGAGGCAGGAGTTCCATTCTTTACTATATCAGGATCGGATTTCGTAGAGATGTTTGTTGGTGTAGGTGCATCTCGAGTAAGAGATTTATTTGAAGATGCTAAGAAGAATGCGCCATGTATAGTATTTATAGACGAGATAGATGCAGTTGGACGAAAGAGAGGTTCTGGTCTCGGTGGTGGTCATGATGAGAGAGAGCAGACTCTTAATCAGCTTCTTGTAGAGATGGATGGATTTGGAACTAATGAGGGAATTATAGTTCTTGCAGCTACTAATAGAGTTGATATTTTAGATCCGGCACTTCTTAGACCAGGTAGATTTGATAGAAAGGTTTTAGTTGGACGACCTGATGTAAAAGGAAGAGAAGCTATCCTTAAAGTACATGTTAGAAATAAACCATTGGCAGAGGATGTTGATCTTCATGAAATAGCTAGAACTACTGCAGGATTTGCAGGTGCAGACCTTGAGAATCTTATGAACGAGTCTGCAATAGCGGCAGCTAAGCAGAACCGACAGTATATTAAAAAAGAAGATGTAGACAAGAGCTTTGTTAAGATTGGTATTGGCGGAGAAAAGAAAAGTCGTCTCATTCCGCAGAAGACTAGAGAAATTACAGCTTACCACGAAGCAGGTCATGCGATATTATTCCACTTACTAAGTGAAGTTGGTCCGGTGCATTTGGTATCTATTATACCTAATGGTCGTGGAGCAGGTGGATATACTATGCCACTTCCTGAAAATGATAATGTATTCATGACTAAGAAAAAGATGCTCCAGGATATTCAGGTGAGTTTTGGTGGCAGAATTGCCGAGGAACTTATTTTTGGAGATATTACTACAGGTGCATCTCAGGATATTAAGCAGGCTACACAGATGGCACAGGCAATGGTTGTTAAGTATGGTATGTCCGATGAGATAGGGCTTATTAACTATGAGGTTGATAGTGGAGAGGAAGTATTCCTTGGAAGAGATTTAGGACACTCAAGAAGCTACAGTGATGAGGTTGCTGCTCTTATTGATAAGGAAGTAAGAAAGATTATCAAATACTGCTATGATGAGGCAAAGCGCATTATCGTAGATAATATAGATGTTCTTCATTCTTGCGCTAAGAGACTTCTTGAGAAGGAAAGAATTGATAGACCAGAGTTTGAAGCTTTATTTGAGAAAAATATTGCAGAGCCAGAAGGTGCAGACGATAATAAAGTAACAGAAACTGAGAATCAAAACTCATAATTATTATATTTTCAATATGGGAAATTGGTAAAGTTTTACACAACAAAGTATTTTCGTTGTGAAAAAATCACAAAAAAGGGTTTAATTAGGCGTTAAACCCTTTTTGCTTTGGTGCAAAATGTATAAAAACTTCCAAAAAAAAATTTAATGTTTGGGCAGACTTTTTATTGTTTTTTAAATGCAATCTGCTATAATACCCATTGTAACCCCCCAATACATTATATAGTTTTTTGCTACACCCCATAAGTAACAAAATACCTTCTCCGAAAAGGACAGTCGAACGGTGGCTGTCCTTTTCTACTTTTTTGTAAGCTATTCTGCCACATCGCGAAAATATATTTCTTGTTAAATTTTCCATATTGTATTAAAATATAGAGTAATTACTTTTTTGGTGATAGTGGGAGGAAGTCATAATGTCTATGACGGATAGAATATCAAGGGCAAGGAAAACTTTCGATTATATATTTAATACAAAGTCAGCACTTAACTTTGTTGCTTTGTTTGCGGATGGTACAGAGTACTATAGAAGTCCTGCAGAGGTTGAAATGGGTGGCAATGTTACTTTGAAATTTAGGACTGCTGCTGATAATGTAGATAGAGTATATCTTATATGTAACGGGGAGAGATATCTTATGCAGATAGCTGATAAAGATTATCTCTTTGATTACTATTCTTATACCATTGAAAATATAGATGATGAGTTAAACTATTATTTTGAGATACAAGCAGGTAATGTGACTTGTTATTATAATAAACTTGGTTCCCAGAGGAATGTTAATCCAGATTACAACTTCCAGATATTCCCTGACTTTAAAGTTCCTACTTGGGCTAGAGGTGCAGTTTTTTATCAGATATTTGTGGATAGATTTTGCAATGGTGATGAGAGTAATGATGTGCTTGATAACGAGTACTGTTATATAGGTGAAGGAACAAGAAGAGTAACAGATTGGTTTAAGTATCCAGATAATATGGATGTTCGTTCCTTCTATGGTGGTGACTTACAGGGTGTTATGGATAAGTTAGATTACCTAAAGGATTTAGGTGTAGATGTAATCTATCTAAATCCGATATTTGTATCCCCATCTAATCATAAGTATGATATTCAGGATTATGATTATATAGACCCACATTTTGGTGTGATTGTGAAGGATGAGGGAGAGTGCTTGCCAGAGTGGTCTAAGACCAACAAGGATTCCACAAGATATATTAATAGAGTAACCAACAAGGAAAACTTAGAGGCAAGTAATGCATTGTTTGCAAAATTAGTTGAAGAGGTTCACAAACGTGGTATGAAGATTATCTTAGATGGAGTATTCAACCACTGTGGTTCCTTTAATAAGTGGCTTGATAGAGAGTGTATATACGAGAATCAGGATGGCTATGAAAAGGGTGCATTCGTAGATGCAGAGAGTCCTTATAGAAGTTTCTTTAAGTTCCATGACCAATGGCAATGGCCATATAACACCACTTATAATGGATGGTGGGGACATGATACACTTCCTAAGCTTAACTATGAAGAGTCTGAGAAACTTTATGAATATATAATGAGAATCGGAGAAAAATGGGTATCGCCACCTTATAACTGTGATGGATGGCGACTTGATGTTGCTGCAGACCTTGGATATACAGAAGAGTTTAATCACAAGTTTTGGAGAGACTTCCGAAAGAGAGTTAAGAAGGCAAATCCGGATGCAATCATACTTGCAGAGCACTATGGTGACGCTAAGAACTGGCTATTAGGAGATCAATGGGATACAGTAATGAACTATGATGCATTCATGGAGCCTATAACCTGGTTTTTAACGGGTGTTGAAAAACATAGTGATGAATTTAGAGGAGATTTATTAGGCAATCCAGATGCATTTACAGGTTCGCTGAGACATCATATGTCTAGATTTAACCAGAATTCTCTTGAGATAGCAATGAATGAGCTCTCAAACCATGATCATTCAAGATTCTTGACTAGAACTAACAGGCGAGTTGGCCGTATTCATACTATGGGACCACAGGCGGCTAATGAAAACATTAATAAGGGTGTTTTCAGGGAGGCAGTTGTTTTCCAGATGACATGGCCTGGAGCTCCTACAATATATTATGGCGATGAAGCAGGGCTTTGCGGTTGGACAGATCCAGATAATAGAAGAACCTACCCTTGGGGAAGAGAGGATATGGAATTAATTCAGTTCCACAAGGATATAATTAAGATTCATAAGGAAAATGAAGCTTTGATGAAGGGGTCTGTAATGTTTCTATACGGAGCATACAAGCTGGTAAGCTATGGCAGGTTTACGGATAAGCAGGCTGTAATTGTTATAATGAATAATGATTATGAGGATAGGGATCTTAGTATTCACGTAAGTAGACTTGGAATTCCGGATAAATCAAGACTTACAAGACTTATGATCACTACTGAGGAAGGTTATAAACTAGAAAAGGAAGAATATGTTGTGAAAAATAATACCTTTACAATTAAGGTTCCAAGAATATCTTCCTTGATATTAAAGTACGATAAGTAGAATGGGGGTAAAAATATGAAGGTATTAATTATTGGTGCAGGTTCAGTTGGTATAGGTTTAGGTGCATCCCTTAAATGTAGTAATGTGGATGTTGATTTTATAACATCTACATTTGAGAGAAAGCTTGCAATCCAGAAAGGTGGAATTGCAAGAAAGGGTATATTTGGTAATGTAAGTATTGCTGCAGGGCAGGTTGGTGTATACGATGAGTATTCAAGACTTCCTAAGGATGCATATGATTATGTAATTATAGCTACAAAGACTACTGCTAACTTAGAGGTTGCCACAAAGCTGTCAGAAGCAGAAGAGTGTATGAAGGATAGTGGAGTTATAGTATTTATGCAAAATGGTATGGGTTACGAGGCGCCATTTTTAGAATATTTCCATGAGAGTAGTCTGTATCACAGTAGAGTTATAACAGGATTTAAGAGAGAAGTACCTAATGAGAGTACAATCACTGCCCATCAGGCTCCTATCTTAATCGGCTCAATCTATGGTGGTGATTTAGATATTGTAAGACCCCTTGCAGAGGCTATTAACAAATCGGGACTTCCTGCACAGGTAGATGATGATATAAGCATTGCGCTGTGGGACAAGTTTATATACAACACTACTCTTAATCCATTAGGAGCAATACTTGATATGTCATATGGTGAACTTGCAGAGAATGATTATGCGCATTCTATGTTAGATGTTCTCATAGAAGAAACCTTCTCTGTTATCAGGGCAGCAAATTGTAGAACCTATTGGGCAAATGCTGACGAGTATAGAGATGAGTTGTTTAACAACTTGATTCCTGTTACAGGAGCACATCGTTCATCAACTCTACAGGATATTAAGAGAAATAAAAAGACAGAGATAGAAACTATGACAGGAAGCTTACTTGCTATTGCATCACAGTGTAATGTGGCAGTGCCTGTACACACTATGGTTTATTCATTGATTAAAGCTATGGAGGAAAGATTCTAAAAAAGTTGATTAAGTTCTTTGTGTAGTAAAAGATGGAATGATTAAACTCTCTCAGAAAGAGTCTGAGAGAGTTTTTTTATATAAAAACAGAACAAATGTTCATTTTGCTTCTGTACATTTACAAGTGTTTGTGTTAAGATATAATCCATAAATCTGGACAAAACAAGCAAAATATGTTTGCTATGAGCAGTGGTGGTGTATAATAATAGATAGCAATTGGAATTAATATAAAGGGAGGAAAATGCAGTGGACCATTTTGAATTAGTATCAGAATTTCAGCCAACCGGTGATCAACCCGAGGCTATAGATGCTTTAGTTAAAGGTTTTGAAACTGGTAAAAAGCAACAGACCTTGCTTGGTGTTACAGGTTCTGGTAAGACTTTTACCATGGCTAATGTTATTGCAAAGCTTAATAAGCCAACTATAATTTTAGCTCATAATAAGACTTTGGCTGCACAGCTTTATAGTGAGTTTAAAGCATTTTTTCCTCATAATGCAGTGGAGTATTTTGTGTCTTACTACGATTATTATCAGCCAGAGGCTTACGTTCCATCAACGGATACTTATATTGCCAAAGATTCTTCTGTTAATGATGAGATAGATAAGATGAGACACAGTGCTACAGCAGCACTTATTGATAGAAAGGATGTTATAGTAGTATCCTCTGTGTCCTGTATATATGGTATAGGTGATCCTGAGGATTACAAATCTATGATGATGTCTCTTCGCCCTGGTATGATTAAAGATAGGGATGAGGTTATTAGACAGCTTATTGATATACAGTACACTAGGAATGATATGGACTTTGCCAGAGGTACATTTCGTGTTAAAGGAGATGTTCTTGATATTATTCCTGTATCTACCTTTGAGGATGCGATTAGAGTAGAATTTTTTGGAGATGAGATAGATAGAATAATGGAGTTTGATCCACTGACAGGAGAGATTAAGCGAAGCCTTAATTTTGCATGTATATTTCCTGCCTCCCACTATGTTGTAGCAGAGGATAAGCTTAAGAAGGCAATAGTGGATATTGAGGCAGAGCTTAAGGAGAGAGTGGAGTATTTTAAGTCTAACGATAAGCTTTTAGAGGCTCAAAGAATTGCTGAGAGAACTCAGTTTGATATGGAGATGCTTAGAGAGACTGGCTTTTGTTCTGGTATAGAGAATTATTCCAGAGTATTGGCAGGGCTAGAACCGGGAGCTACCCCTAATACATTGCTTAAGTTTTTCGATGATGACTATCTTTTGATTATAGATGAATCTCATATTACTCTGCCTCAGGTTAGAGGTATGTATGCAGGTGATAGAGCAAGAAAACAGACTCTTGTGGATTATGGCTTTAGACTGCCATCTGCCCTTGATAACAGACCACTTAACTTTGAAGAGTTTGAGGATAGAGTAGATAAGATACTTTATGTGTCTGCTACGCCTTCGGATTACGAGGCTGAGCATGAGGAGAATCGTGCTGAACAGGTAATTCGTCCTACCGGCTTGTTGGATCCATTGGTAGAGGTTAGACCAGTGGAAGGTCAGATAGATGACCTTATTGCAGAGGTTAACAAAGAAGTCGCCTTGGACCATAAAATTTTAGTTACCACTCTTACCAAGAGAATGGCAGAAGACTTGACAGATTATATGAGACAATTGGATATTAAGGTTAAGTACTTGCACTCAGATATAGACACTTTAGAGCGTATAGAAATTGTTAGAGATCTACGTATGGGAGTTTTTGATGTTCTTGTGGGTATTAATCTTTTGCGAGAAGGTCTTGATATTCCAGAGATTACATTGGTTGCAATTTTGGATGCTGATAAGGAAGGCTTCCTTCGTTCAGAGACATCTCTAATACAGACCATAGGACGTGCCGCTAGAAATGTTGAGGGGCATGTCATAATGTATGCTGATACCATAACAAAATCTATGGATGTGGCCCTTAAAGAGACTAACAGAAGAAGAACTATTCAGGATGAGTACAATAGGGCTCATGGAATAACTCCTGAAAGTATTAAAAAAGAGATTCGAGACATAATAAGCTTAGAGGCAGATGTGGAAGCTTCCAAGGAGGAAAAACGCTTACAGTATGCTAAGGAACCAGAGTCTATGACTGCTAAGGAACTTAAGGAGGAAATTGCTCGAATTACAAAGCGTATGAACAAGGCTGCAGCAGAGCTTAACTTCGAGGAGGCAGCTAAGCTTAGAGATGAGCTTAAAGAACTCAAGATTTATCTTCGAGATATGGATGATTAATTTGTAATATATGGTAGGCTATGTTTGAATAGAATGCAATTGATTCTATGGGATATGAAAGTCATAGTCTGCCATAAAGAATATGTTTATTATAAGGAGGAAATTAGTATGGAAAGAGAAGACATGATTGTGGAGATTTCAATGAGGACAGATATTCCTATGGAGGATGTGGAGGATGTCCTTGATTATCAGGATATTATAGAAGCAGAGGAACTTATGTGTTGTAAGAAAAAGAAGTGTATATTTATGACAATTCTTATAATTATGTTTGTATTAGGTGTTGCTGTGACTCTTTGTATTCTTGATAAGAAAGAGAAAATAGATATTGAGGCCACAGTTAAAAAGTATGTAGATAAGTTTGCTAAGGAAAAATAGTTTAGAATAGTCGCAAGCTAGTGCGTAAAGCTTGTGTGATGGGATGAAGAATTAAGAAGATGGAGATTAGTTATGAGTGAGCATAAGTATATTAAGATTCAAGGTGCCAGGGAGCATAATTTAAAAAATATTGATATTAAGATTCCTAGAGATAAATTTGTAGTTCTTACAGGTTTGTCTGGATCAGGAAAGTCATCCCTAGCCTTTGATACCATATATGCAGAAGGACAGAGAAAATATATGGAGTCATTGTCTTCTTATGCTAGACAGTTTCTTGGTCTTGCAGATAAGCCAGAGGTAGATAAGATAGAGGGACTGTCTCCATCTATTTCTATAGATCAAAAGTCTACTAATAGGAATCCACGTTCTACGGTTGGAACAGTTACGGAAATATATGATTATCTTAGATTGTTGTATGCCAGAATAGGTATACCACATTGCCCTAAGTGTGGCAAAGAGATTGCCCGTCAGACTGTGGATCAGATGGTGGATGAGCTTATGAAACTTCCAGAGGGAACAAAGTTTCAGCTTCTTGCCCCAATAGTTAGAGGTCGAAAGGGAGAACATGCTAAGCTTTTATCCCAAGCTAGAAAAAGTGGATTTGTAAGAGCTATTGTGGATGACAGTTTATATGAGCTTAGTGAAGAGATTAAGCTTGATAAGAACAAGAAGCATAATATAGATATCGTAGTGGACAGACTTGCTGTTCGCGAGGGTATAGAGAGCAGATTAGCAGGTTCTATTGAGACTGTACTTAAGATGGCAGAGGGTATACTTAAGGTGGATGTTATAGGTGGAGAGATGCTTAGATTCTCAGACAGCTTTTCATGTCCGGATTGCAATATAAGCATAGATGAGATAGAGCCTAGAAGCTTTTCCTTCAACAATCCATTCGGTGCATGCCCTTGCTGTACGGGTCTTGGCTTTAAGCAGGAGTTTGACTTGGATCTTATGATACCGGATCAGAAGCTTTCTTTGAATGAGGGTGCCATAGCAGTGCTTGGTTGGCAGTCCTCTGGAAAGAAGGGAAGCTATACTCATGCTATGCTGGAGGCTCTTGAGAGAGAGTATGGTCTGCCCTTGGATGTACCATTTAAGGATTTATCTGAAGAACATAAGGAGTTGTTCTTGTATGGAACTGGTGGCAAGAAAATTATGGTTTATTACGAAAGCTCACGTTATGGTTCTGCTGAGTATTATACAGAGTTTGAGGGCTTGGTTAAGAATATTCAGAGACGTTACAGAGAGTCTGCAGAATCCATAAGGGCAGAGTATGAGGAATACATGACTAGTGTTCCTTGTGAGGAATGTGGTGGCAAAAGACTTAAGCCTGAGTCGCTGGCGGTAACTGTTGGTGGTAAGAATATATTTGATGTTACAGATATGTCTATAGTCAAGCTAAATGAGTTCTTATACAATATGGAACTTAGCGACAGACAGAAGATTATCGGAGAACAGGTGCTTAAGGAGATTAAGGCTCGAATAGGTTTTCTTATTAATGTAGGACTCGATTATCTTAATCTATCCCGAGCTACAGGTACACTTTCTGGAGGAGAAGCACAGCGTATAAGACTTGCAACACAGATTGGTTCAGGTTTAGTTGGTGTGGCTTATATTCTTGATGAGCCAAGTATAGGCCTGCATCAGAGAGATAATGACAAGCTTATATCTGCATTAAAGGATCTAAGAGATTTAGGTAATACTCTTTTGGTAGTTGAACATGATGAGGATACTATGTTTGCTGCGGACCATATTATTGATATAGGACCTGGAGCAGGCTCCTTAGGTGGAGAAGTAGTAGCCCAGGGAACAGCACAGGATATTATGGATTGTGAGGAATCTGTCACAGGAGCATACCTTAGCGGAAAGATGAAGATACCTGTACCCGAAGAAAGAAAGGAACCTACAGGATATCTTACCATAAAGGGAGCCAGACAGAATAATCTTAAGAATATAGATGTGGACATACCACTTGGAGTTATGACCTGTGTTACAGGTGTATCTGGTTCTGGAAAAAGCTCATTGGTTAATGAGATTTTATATAAGAAGTTGGCCAGAAAGCTTAACAGAGCTAAGATAAAATCTGGTGCTCATGATACCATAGAGGGTATAGAACAACTTGATAAGATTATAAATATAGACCAGTCACCTATAGGAAGGTCACCACGTTCTAATCCTGCTACATACACAGGGGTATTTGATCTTATAAGAGATTTGTTTGCAGGAACTAAGGATGCAAAGGCTATGGGTTATAATAAGGGAAGGTTTTCTTTCAATGTATCAGGCGGACGCTGTGAGGCATGTAAAGGTGATGGTATAATTAAGATTGAGATGCATTTTCTGGCAGATGTTTACGTGCCTTGCGAGGTGTGCCGAGGAAAGAGATATAACAGAGAGACTCTGGAGGTTAAGTATAAGGATAAGAGCATATTTGATGTTCTTGATATGACTGTTGATGAGGCTTGTGAGTTTTTCAAGAATGTGCCTTCAGTTCTTAGAAAGATTAGTACACTTCAGGATGTAGGTTTGGGATATATTAAGCTTGGTCAGCCATCTACCACACTTTCTGGTGGTGAGGCGCAGCGTATAAAACTTGCTACAGAGCTAAGCCGTAGAAGCACAGGTAAGACTATATATGTTCTTGATGAGCCAACCACAGGACTTCACTTTGCAGATGTTCACAAGCTAGTGGATATACTAAGAAAGCTAAGTGATGGTGGTAATACAGTTGTGGTTATTGAGCATAATTTAGATGTTATCAAGGTGGCAGATTACATTATTGATATAGGTCCAGAAGGTGGAGAAGGTGGTGGAACTATAGTTGCACATGGAACACCAGAGGAGATTGTAAAGTGTAAGAAGTCATATACTGGTAAATATCTAAAGAAGTATTTGGATAAGAAGTGATGTAGAAATTTAATATGTTTTAGATTATAATTAATCTGCGGAAAAGTGGTGTATTGACTTTTCTGCAGATTTTTTTTGAAATTTTGATTATTACCTAGGGTAAGGTATTGCTTGTGACCCTGCGTAATGTGTTATAAACCCAATTAGGAGGTGCAAAAATGTCGTTATATACTACAGGAGAAGCTGCCAAGCTTTGTGATGTGACCGTAAGAACCATACAGTACTATGATAAGGAAGGTATAGTACATCCAAGTCAGGTTTCTGAGGGTGGTAGAAGACTCTATTCAGAGAATGATATCAGTAATCTGAAGAAGGTATGTATGATTAAATCATTGGGAGTATCACTGTCTGCCATTAAAGAAATTATGAAGGATAAGGATGGTCATAAGGTAATAGAAGCATTTCTTGAGGAACAGGAAAAGGAAATTGCGGAGGAAATTGATGGACTTCAGGAACGTCAAAAACGTATTAAGCTGGTGAGAAAAAGCATAGAGGAAAGTGGCTTCTTGGCTGTAAATTCAAATGAAGACATAGATGAAATGATTGAAGAAAAAAAGAAGATGAACCAAATGAGGCTTGTGGGAATTTGCATAGGCTTAGTCTTAGAAGTTCTTGAGTGGGTAGGTCTCTGGTACTGGATAGTGCACAAGAATCCCACCTTGTTTCTGGTGGTGCTTCCGGTACTAATGGGAGTAAGCGTGTTCATTGTGTGGTATGCCTACAATCATACAAAGTTTTTATGCCCACACTGCCATAGTCTTTTTAGACCCAGATTCATGGAGTGGCTTTGGGCTAGTCATACCTTGAAGCTACGAAAGGTTACATGCCTTGATTGTGGTCACAAGGGTATGTGTATCGAGAAGTACAGCAAGGACTAATTTAGTTATGGATAATCGGTTTTATCGAAGTAGGCATTACATTTATAGAACTGATAGAATGCTGAGAAAACATTTGAAAGAGAGGAAAACATTATGATGTTAGCAAAAGTAGATGTGCAGGAATATTTGCCATTTTTGATACCGTTAATAATACTACAGTTTATATTACTATTTATAGCCTTAAGGCATATTCTTACCCATAACACCTATAAACGTGGGAGTAGAACTATGTGGCTGATAATTACTTTAGTGGGCATGGAATTTATAGGACCAATATTATATTTTGCATTGGGAAAAGAGGATGAATAGCTATGGATAATATACTAAGCATAAGAGGAATATCCAAAAGTTTCGGCGGTAAAAAGGTGTTGGATGATTTAACCTTTGAAGTTCCAAGGAATTCTGTATATGGTTTCGTGGGAAAAAATGGAGCAGGTAAGACAACTACCATGAAGCTTATATTAGGTCTTTATCAGCCAGATAAGGGTGAAATATATGTGAATGGAAAGAAAGTGAGCTTTGGACAGAATGAAACTAACAAATATATAGGTTATCTGCCAGATGTGCCTGAGTTTTATGGATATATGAAACCAACCGAATACCTCAAGCTGTGTGCTGAAATTACAGATATTCCTAAGAATGAAGTTGATAGTAGAATTAAAGAAATGCTCACTTTAGTTGGTCTAGATAAAGACAACAAACGAATAAAAGGGTTCTCCCGTGGTATGAAGCAAAGATTAGGAATAGCACAGGCTCTTCTTTCTAAACCGGAGCTTCTTATCTGCGATGAGCCAACTAGTGCCCTAGACCCTATGGGTAGAAAGGAAATACTGGATATACTTAAATCTGCAAGTAAGGAGACTACAGTTATATTTTCAACGCATATACTGACAGATGTGGAGAGAATCTGCGATAATGTAGGAATACTTCATGAGGGAAGGCTTGCATGGCAGGGAACTATGGAGCAGGTTGGTGCTATGAGCAGTAATAAGAGCTTTCAGGTTGAATTTGATTCTAATGAAGATATGAAAAAAGCTATAGAGGCAATAAAAAGTCAGAATATCAACATTTCAAATCTTGAGATGAAGGATTCCAATCTGGAAAATTTGTTTATGGAGGTGATAGGTCATGAGACAGCTTAATGCTTTCATAAAGAAGGAATGGATGGAACAGTTTAGAACCAACAAGCTTTTGATTATTATGATAGTATCTGTGATGATGGGAATTATGGCACCTGCAGTAGCTAAGTTAACACCAGTTTTGTTTGAGACTATGGCGGACACATTGGCAGAGCAGGGTATAGCTGGTATAGAGGTTGGAGAGGTTACAGCACTAACCTCCTGGCAACAGTTTTATAAGAATATATCTATGCTTGTTATAGTTTTCGTGATTATGTATTCAGGTTCATATACAATGGAGTATCAGAGGGGGACGTTAATTAATATAGTCACTAAGGGAATGTCTAGGACCAAGATATTAGTATCAAAGCTTCTTGTACAGCTAGTGGTGTGGACAATGGCTTATGTGGTGAATTTTGCTACAACCTATGTATATACTGAATATTATTGGGATAATTCAGAGGTTAAGAACTGTATATTTGCAGGGGTAATGGTTTATATATTCGGAATTTGGGTTATTGGGCTTATGACACTAGCTTCTAGTATTGGAGATACTAATATGTCTGTGTTGCTTATAACAGGAGGAGTGGTGGCTGTTTGTTATATCCTAAGTATAGTGCCTGATGTTGCAGAGTATATGCCAACAAAGCTACTTGGTGCAGTAGAGTTATTAAATGGAGCAGCGGATGTGGAAGCTTATGCAAAGGCTATAATTGTAGTTGTAGTGACATATGTAATGACAATTATTGGCTCTGTCCTTTGTTTCAATAAGAAGAGGATATAGGCCATATATTAACTATAAATTGCAATTTGTTAAAGATAGAAATTCTGTTTGGTAAGATATGTACTTAAGGGTTATTTTGCACAATGGTACATTCAATATCCTGATAAAAACTATCATTATGTCCTGTCCACAAGTCTTGAATTATTAGAAAACCTATTGTATAATGACTTTAACCGTGTTGCGATAAGGGTTTTAATATATAAGGCGCAACAAAATATATGAAATAATGGAGGAATAAAAATGTTAGTTTCAGCAAAAGAGATGTTAACTAAGGCAAAGGCTGGAAAGTATGCAGTAGGTCAGTTCAACATCAACAATCTTGAGTGGACAAAGTCAATTCTTTTAACAGCACAGGAGCTCAACTCACCTGTTATCTTAGGTGTTTCTGAGGGCGCTGGTAAGTATATGTGTGGTTATAAGACTATTGTAGGTATGGTTAATGGTATGCTTGAGGAACTTAAGATTACTGTTCCTGTAGCTCTTCACCTTGATCACGGTAGCTACGAAGGTGCTTTAGCTTGTATCGAGGCTGGTTTCTCATCAGTTATGTTCGATGGTTCACACTACCCAATCGACGAGAACGTAGCTAAGACTACTGAGCTTGTTAAGATTTGTAACGAGAAGGGTATCTCAATCGAGGCTGAGGTTGGCTCAATCGGTGGAGAGGAAGACGGAGTTGTAGGTGCTGGTGAGTGTGCTGATCCAGATGAGTGTAAGATGATCGCTGATCTTGGTGTAACTATGCTTGCAGCAGGTATTGGTAATATCCACGGTAAGTATCCAGAGAACTGGGCAGGTCTTAGCTTTGAGACTCTTGATGCAGTTCAGCAGAAAACTGGTGATATGCCACTTGTACTTCACGGTGGTACTGGTATCCCAGCTGATATGATTCAGAAGGCTATTTCACTTGGTGTATCAAAGATTAACGTTAACACTGAGTGTCAGCTTGCATTCCAGGAAGCTACTAGAAAGTACATCGAGGCAGGTAAGGACCTTGAGGGTAAGGGATTTGACCCACGTAAGCTTCTTGCTCCAGGTGCAGAGGCTATCAAGGCAACTGTTAAGGAGAAGATGGAGCTTTTCGGTTCAGTTGGTAAGGCTTAAGAATTTATATTTATACTAGGGCTGTTGCATATGCGACAGCCCATTTTTCACAAAGGAGACTAAATTATGTTTTGTATGAAATGTGGCAGTGAAATTGAGGAAGGAAGTAGCTTTTGCAGTGAGTGTGGTTACCAGATGTCATCTTCACAGACAGAAAATAATCAGACAACACCACTTTCTTCGTATGTGGCAGCCCCAGTAAAGCCTACGGCACCCATACCACCTGCATTGCAAGCAAAGGCAAATGAGGTAAACAATAAATCGAAAAAAACATCTCCACTAGTTTGGATATTGGCTGCTATGGTAGTAGTCTTAGCAATAGTACTTTTTGTTGTTCTAGCTGGTAAGGATGATAAAAAGTCACCTAAGGATGGGGATGGTATTGTTGCAGAAAATGATGTGAAGGAAGATAATTCTTCAGAGGAGAAAACATCAGAGGATACAGTGGAAACTACAGAAGCAACTACGGAGAATACTGCTGAAACAGCTACTGAAGTTACAGAAGCATCTACAGAGTCTGTTGCAGAGGAAACACAGATTAAGATTGAGGACTATACTGCTTCAGATTGTGAGACTTTAGTTGCAGAACTAAAGAATCAACAGTTTTCAAATTCAGGTGATTATGACAAGTTATTTGAGATAACACAGATTTTTATAAGTGCGAAAATTATTGATTTTGAAGGTCAAGTTTTATCTAACATGTCAGATGATAAGAAACTTAGTTTAGTGTACAGAATGCTTGATAAAGCTTCATATGATGAAAATTGTATATTTTATAATCAATTGACATTTATGAATTATACTGAATGTAACTTAGCACAGGCGGAAAGCGTGTTTTATGATGCATATGGTTGTAATGGAATACCTGGAAGTGGCAATGGGGTAACAGTAAGCGGTGATACTGTGTCATTTATGCCAGCTACAGGAGATGCATGGAATTTTATCAATAATATATCAATACAAGAAAATGATAATTACTATCTTGTAACAGCACCATATTTTTATGGTTGTAATGGCCAAAATAGTGAAGAATTCCTTGGATATGCAGACTTATTGTTTGTAAAGAATTCAAATAGTCGCTATGGAGTTACAATGATATATGCAAAGGCTCATAATAGAAGTATTTCAATCAGTCAGATAGAGGTTTCTTCGCATTTAGAACCACAGATGGGAAATTATTATGATGCAAGCAATTTGTACGATGGAAATTATTCCACTGCTTGGGTTGAAGGTAGAGATGGAGTAGGAATAGGTGAAACAATCACCATTTATCTAAATGAACAGACTCCTGTATATGGAACACTTTTGTTTAACGGATACTTGGCTTCAACTGATTTGTATGATAAGAATGGTAAGGTAACCTCTGTGTCTGTTGATTTTGGAGATGGACAGAAAAAATATTATGATTTGTACGTTGGTGAAATATATGGTTCTCCTAGCCAATTGTCATACAGAGATTTTTATGTAGGTAATACTTATATTGATAGACCTATCGTGACTAACAAAATTACAATCACTATAGAGGGCGCAGTTGCCGGATATAAATATGACGATACTTGCATAAGTGAGATAAAAATATATTAGATGAATAGTGGAGGAAAAGGACATTTTCATTTTGAAGTGCACCCCAAATGTTAGACAAAATATAATCTAACATTTGGAGGTGCATTTTTTATGTCAAAATATTCTTATGAGGAAAAACTGGAAGCTGTACTTCGGGTGGTTGAAGATGGCATGTCCG
>SVEI01000096.1 GCA_015057445.1 Lachnospiraceae bacterium
GTTGCCTGCATTGGCTGACCGTTCATAGGAGCTGCCTGTGGCGCCATCTTTGGTGCCTGTGGTACTGCTGGTCCTGCCACGAATCCCTGTGGTTTAGCTGCCTGTACCGGCTTAAGCATATCACTTGTAAGAACTGTTGTGTTGGCTTCACTATCGTCAACCTTTTCAACAGCATCTTGGCTATTTGTTACAACTTGGTCAAGGATAACTGTTCTCTCAGCATTTGCGTTCGCACTTGCAAGGGGTTTTCCACACTCAGCGCAGAACAACGCGCCCTCTCTGTTTTCGAACTTACATGATGGACAAATCATTCTTTTTTACCTCCGTTTTTATACCGTCTCATTTTACATAGTTACCTATAATCATACTTGAATTTTAAATTATGTCAAGTAAAAACAACAATTTGGTAACTTTTTCGTAAAATTTTGGTAATTTTGTGTAATTATTGCCTCATATTTTGAAAGGTTTGCAATATATCAATTATCCCCCATCCCCATATTTTATTTGGATAATATATATCATTTTGCCTACTGGCCCCTCTTATAAGTTGTTGTTTTATTATCTCCGTATTAATCCCCAAATTATTTCCATCAACAATTCCCCACTGAAGCATAAGCGCTGCCGCCCCCGCCACAAATGCTGACGCCACACTACTTCCACTTTTTTCAGTGTATATTGTTCTTCCCCGCGTCCCAGCAAATACACCAAGTATTTCAACTCCTGGTGCTGTAATATCTGGCTTTATCCTCCCTTTTCTTGTATATCCTCTACTAGATTCAACATATATTCCACCATTTACATTATTGTAAGTAGCAGCCGTGATGCAACCAACTCCATTTCCAGGATTTGTTATAGTTATATCCGGAGATGGGGTGACAAATGTCACTCTTTCTCCAATAAATTCATTTATAGGTAGCCATGCATTATATCCCCTTCCCAGCTGATTAATTGTTTCCGATACTATTATCCGCCATATTCCCTGGGATGGTTTTGTAAATCGAAGGAATATTAATTGGTCTCCTGATATGCTTTCTACAACAATATTTTCCACGAAAACACTACTTCCTTCAAATATGAAGTCCCCCATAATTGCTCCTGTAATATTAGGGATCACAGTATCTAATTTTTCTCCTGAAGGGGATTCTACAAGTATTCGCAAAAGCCCGGGGGCATTCCCCCAAATCTCCATGGTAAATCCGTCAACCCCTGTCTCCACATTAATCTCCATAGTTTCCCTATCACCATCGTCAAACCCAGATATCTTACCACCATAATGATGCCTACCACCTAACTCATTACCTCCAGCTGCCACAAAACATATTCCTCTCAATCCGGATAAAGCATCTATGTATAACTCCAAATTACTATTCCCGTTGTGGTCTCCCTGATTAGTTCCCACACCTATACATATCACCATAGGCTTATCAAGCTGTATGGCTTTATTGATAAGATACCTAATGCCTTGTGCTATGTCGGTCTCACTATAACAAATCTCATCTTGTCCCACATAATAGAAATCTCTAAGGGCTTGGTTTGCCTGTTTTAGCTTCACCATGATTATAGAAGCCTCTGGCGCTACACCAGTAAAATTCTCCTCTAAATTCTCATTACCAGCAATAATAGATGCCAAAAATGTTCCATGCCCCTCAGAATCTCTGACAGGAATGGCTTCATACGGATTCTCTAGTGTCATTGCTTGGTCAATATCTGTCCTTGAGTACTCTCCACCATACCCAAATATAGGAGAACCCACACCGAAAGATTCCTGATTTTGGTCCCAAATATATTCAATTCTAGTACCACCATTTGCAGACCAAAAAGCTGGATTTGCAAAATCTATTCCAGTATCCACAAAACCCACCAAAACATTTTCTCCCCTAAGATTAAGACCGGGTAAATTTCTAACTGCGTAGGCACCAATATCCTCTACTGCTGGCACATCCATAAGACCATATACCTTAGGCAAGTTATTGTATCCATATGCAAAAAAACCTTCTAAATCATCTAATCCAGGGGCCTCCTTGTATGCCACCAAAAATTGATTATTTATTATATCAATACAGTTTGGTTTGACAATTTCTCTAACACTTCTCAAATCATTGTCATACTTTATAAAATACCCTATATGTTTCTGAGAATAGATATATTCTGTACATGGTGTTTCTTCTCCATTGGATATTGTTAAGTTATCCATTTTTTCTCTCTCCTAACAAAATTACTTACATTCTATTCCCAAAACGTGAATTTCATTCTAACAATAAAAAAGAGGCACAGATTATTAAATCTGTGCCACCTTATTATAGGTTAGATTACTATATCCTTTTTAGTTTGTTAAATAGCTGCTCATCGCTAAGTCTAAATACGTCATCTATAATCCAAATCTTCATATCTTTGGCCCGCTGTTTAAAATACATAGTTCCGGTTGTATTATCACAGGCTTTAGCTAATATGAGAGCTTTTCTTGCATACTTTCCGCCGAATTTTCTAGTTACAGTCTCTAGCTCATGTAAAGCGTGACCACCAGCTTTACCACTTTTACAGGATATAAATATTGGACATACATTTTTCATAAGAATCACATCAATTTCATTCATGGTATCATAACCTGGATGAGCAAAATCATGAATCTCTCCATCCCAATCAATATGGGCTCCAATCACTGCATCTGTAAACACGTAGCTATCCCTAGTTGCAACTTCATACACGTGAAGCTCCAACATATTTCCCGCTTTGCCTATGACTTTTCTTATCATGTTATTCTTAAAGCGGAAAGATACTCTCTTATTACTTTCTGAGTAATCCTTTATTAGCCCATTTTCTTCTAAGTCTCTAAGAAGTGTAATAGCCTCTCCCAATGGATTCTTGTATATCTCAACCCAGCCTTCTTTTTGATTAGGTGTGTTCTTTCTAAGCTCATCTATAGTTGCACAGTGCTTGTTCCAATTGCCTCTATATACCTTGCATATATCCCACATAGTTCTTATGTCTTCTCTAAATTCTTCAGTAAATTTCCACTCTGAAAAACTACCTGTTTGGTTAGTGAGCACACCACCGTGAAGAATTATATCCTCTGCAATACTAATATTAAAGTGATAGTCAGATGTAAGCACCTGATCACCTCTTATATCAATTTCCTTACCAGTAAATGGATCAATTCTAAGCTTGCTTATATTCATTCTGGCAGCGATACAACCGAGAGCAATTAGTATAAGCTCACTACCGCCTGTCAGTTCAAAACGAACTCCAGGATTTTCTCGAATTATGTCTGTCAGCATGTCTATGGCACCATTCAAATCATCCTTAGGAACCTCTATAAACTCTAGCTGTGTATCAGGACATTTTCTATCCCTAAAGTCTTTTATGTCATTGATTCTCTTGGTTATCATATTATCCTTGTGACCGATAAAAATAATCTTCTCTGGACGATATTTTATCATAGCCATAACATTTTCCACTGGCTCCTCAGAATAAAATTCAACCATTACCTTGGTTCGTTCTGCCATACGCTACCCCCTGTTATCTAATACAATCCATTGGCGCAATTAACCAAAATAGTCTTACTCATATCTAAGCTACTTTTATTATACATTTTTCCCTTAATTCTTACAATATGTTAAATATATAAATACAGTTTGTTCATTAAACCTCTATCACTTGTAATTATGTGACTAATATAGATTTTTCACTAGTAAATATGTGGTATTTATGATACAATAAGTAATGGATTATTTTGTCATTTTATGTAGTTTATTATAGATTTTAGGAGGTGCCTCATGAACAATTTATATCGAAGAATTGTAACCATGGGAATGATTAGTTTTTCCGCCATATTGGCTTGGGTTTACTGTATTCTCGCATACAGAGATAAGACAGCCTATGTAGTATGTCTTTCACTAGTATTAGTTATATCTCTATACGCATTGCTTAATTCAATTATAAGTTTACATCTAACCAAGCAAGAGGACCTTAAAAAATATATATCAGATACAGTTAATGCTACTTTAGCAAACCTAGTTCCTGACCAGGAAGAAAAACAGGCTGCCCTTGATAGGGCCATTGAATCAGAACGTCTGGCCAAGGCAACCTATGTTCAGCTACGAAAGGTTAACAACAACCTTACTCAGTTGGCAGAAGCTAATAGCTACAACTCCATTAAGAGCATAGATAACTATACTGCATTAACTCTTTCACTTAAGGAGGCAGTAACAGATTCTATCTCTAACACTGCTAAAGCTATAATAAAATACAACAAGACAGATAACCAGAATGTAATAGATGCACTTAACGAGCTCACAACTAAGATGCAAGATATTACAATTGCCCTAGAAGACATCAGCACTAGAATTGATAGCATAAATATCGTAGCACAGCCACACACCAAGACAGTACTTGAAGACTCAGTTATGGATGACACTCTCCCTTCAGGAATCGATGTTTTTTCTATGACCACATCTACTCCTAAGGACACTGCTCCAGATATTACTGATGCAGAAGAAGAGGCTGCAGTAAATTCATTCTTTGATGAATTTGAATCTAAAGATATTGATGAAAAATCAGATGATAATACCGAAACAATCAAAACTGATAGCACTGACGCAAATGACAACCAGATGTTATCACAGGATGCTATAGAAGCATTATTCAAAGCTGCTATGCCAGCAAGTGAAGTTACTGATGAGAATTCAACTGCTCAAGAGCCTGTTGACGTAACTCCTGCTGTTAACGACGATCCTAACAGACAGCTTACTCCTGACGAGATTGCTGCTTTATTTAGCGCCAATGCTCCTGCTAAGGAACCTGAAGTTATAGAAGAGCCTGTTGACGTGGCTCCTGCTGTTAATGACGATCCTAACAGACAGCTTACTCCTGACGAGATTGCTGCTTTATTTAGCGCCAATGCTCCTGCTAAGGAACCTGAAGTTATAGAAGAGCCTGTTGACGTGGCTCCTGCTGTTAATGACGATCCTA
>SVEI01000097.1 GCA_015057445.1 Lachnospiraceae bacterium
ATAAATCTTCTCGTAAAATGCTTCCACTAGATCCATATTCTCCAGATACTTCTCATAGGTATCAACATCTGATTTTAAGGTCTCCCATTCTTCTGAAAGGGCTGCCACAGTATTCTCTGTATCCTGTTGTATTTTTGTTTCCAACTCCTCATAGGTCATATCCATATCCCATACAATTTCTGTCGAATTAGCATCATCAGTTTCAGATATCTGTGCATCCTGAATATCTTGTTTTTGCTCACCATTCGTCTGCATATCCTGACTCTGCGTATTTTTACCCTTTTCTCCACAAGAACATAAACTTAAACACATAACCATTATCATTAAAACACTTACTATTTTCTTCATAACTAAACCTCTCCTTTCCTCTGTATGGCTTCAATCCATTCTTTAGCCATGTCAATCAACGCAGTTTTCTCTTCTCTTTCCTCCTGAAGCTTAATCACCTGACGTTCTAAGGCAGCTGTTACTAGCTCATCGGAAGCATCAATCAAGGACTCAATCTCCTTTAACTTAAAGCCCAACCTCTGGTAATCCTTGATAATGGCTATACGCTTCTGTGCCTGCTCATCATACAGAAGATGCCCATACTTATTCCTAGCAGACGGCTTAACCAAACCTCTCTTCTCGTACCCCTGCACCGCACGCCTTGTGACTCCAAGCTCTTCAAAAACCTCGTGTAAAGTCTTAATGTTACTCATAAGTTCCTCCCTTTACTTTATTAGCCTAAAACTGCACGTTAAGTGCCGTCAAAGACTTTTTTCTAAGAGCCGAAAATGATTTTGCTCTCGTAAAAGGGTTTGTTTTTTTCGCGAACACCGCGAAACTGAGCATACACAGTATGCTTTTGTTTCGGAATGGCTCATTTTTAAAACTTCTAACAAAGCTCATAAAAAATTTTAATTTTAGGGGTTAAGTTTCTATTATCTACCTCCAATAACGAATACAAGACAGAGAGTGGCTGCGTATCACGAATGTCATAAAATCATTTTTTCATATTTCAACTAGGGTAGCTATAGGGCCATTAGTGTCACGCTACTTAGTCTTTACGGTACAGGTTTAGCTTATAAGTAAAGTACGAGTATTTGAACTAAGCTTTGACTTTGTACACGCATTTGATTCCCATGCGTTGTTGGGGAATATTTCCAAAATTTATATAGAGACACGAATACGTGTTAAGTGAATAATATTTGGTTGCCTAGGGCATTTATTTTGGTGCTCTTTGGTTCAGTCTACTCAAAATTAGACTAATTAAAATCTTTATGACCAAGTATTATTTGCACATTGACAATTGAATCCCTGAAGAAACTATTAATTTTCAGCTTTATTTGTAGAAAGGAGTTTTTCGAATGAAGAACAATACATGGAATCCAGCAGTAGAAGTAACAACTCACGCAGGAACAAAAGAAGTAGACTCTGAATCCATAAGCCTTAGCAATTAGAGCCTTAAGATATGCGTAAGTGGATGGGGCAGGACTCGAACCTGCGATGTTTCAACGTGACGGATTTACAGTCCGCTGCCCTCGCCGCTAGGCATACCCATCCAAAATAATCAAGTGCTCCATGAGGGACTCGAACCCACAGCCTACCGGTTAAAAGCCGGTTACTCTACCACTTGAGTTAATGGAGCCAAATATAAAAAGCCGCTTACCCATTATGGTAAGCGGCTTAAAAAATCTGTCTTAATTAAAATTACAGCATCTAACAGCAACTAATAACTAAAACACTATTTTCTCGTTCATACTTATCAGCAAATGGGTACACAAAATTATACACAGACTTAAAGCAATAAGCCTTTGCTACGTAATAACATTTACCATATTTGCAATATAAACGATTCATAGTTGTCATCTCTTATCCTTTCTGGAATACTTAAATTCCGCTTTCCTAATCCTTATGTGGTCATCTTATCATAAGGGTGGTAGGTTGTAAATTATACGCGTAGTATAAACTACCCTCTGCTTTTAAGCTTCTTAAGATAGGAATTCTTAAGCTCGTTCTCTTCTTTAAGCTTATCCTTCTCATCCTCTAAATGCTTAATATAATCCCTGCAAAGCTTTACACCGCCACGAACAGCTATATCCTCGTGCTGTTCCATCTCCGCAAGCCAAGCTTCTAGTGATTTTTGGCGTATATCGTTAAATGTATTGTCTGGTTTTGTGAACATGGTGGGTCTCCTTTTGGCTATTTCTCACTTTCAAAAGCAAGCACGTTAAAAATCAAAGTCACAGCCTTCATTAATCAAAACCTTTTCGATTCCATCCACCTCATTTAAAGCAGTTAATATACCATAAAGTGCAACATTAGAATTCTCTGGCTCCACATTTCCCAAATCCAAATATATGCTTATTTTGTCATCCATACTAGTTACATCAATGTATCCTATATATGAATCTTCACTATTATGTGAAATCGCAAAATCTTCAATAGCCTTCTTCACCGCCCCTAGGTTATTCTCAGCAACACCATTATTAAAATATACACTATAAGAAAAGCATTCTCCATCAATTCCAAGCACGTGTGCTTCAAAGTTAAGCTCTAGTTGGTCAATCCCCATCATCTCATCAAGTTCAAAATCCATAAGTTAATCCTCCTTGGTCATATATTGTTATAGGTAATATTATATACTTTAGGAAATATAGTGACAAGATAAATCAAAATCGAAATACCGTATATCCGCACTTGTTTTACATCTTCCCATGTGATACTCTAATCTAAAGCATTAATAATTCTATAGAAGTTCCCAGCTCACCTCCCCTCTAATATCATAGAAATTCGATGCTTTTAATTCACAAACTAAAGTATGAGAATGTATGTTATTAGGCGGACAGTTATATTTCTCGTGCAAATAATAAGTTATATCAAAAGGAGAAATATATGGAGAAACATACAGAAAATAATACTAATGCAGAGCTTGATGATATCTCTGTACAAAGAAACTACAAGGACACCGTCTTTAGAATGATATTTAGAGACAAAAAGGAGTTACTGGCTCTGTATAATGCTATCAATAATACTAGTTATGAAAATGTTGAAGATTTAGAGATAACAACTTTAGAAAATGCTATTTACATGTCAGTAAAAAATGATGTATCATTTGTAATAGATATGACGCTTAATCTGTACGAGCATCAATCTACAGTTAATCCACATATACCTATTAGAGATTTGGACTATGTATCTAAAACATTTTCTGCTTTTTACCAGAACAAGGATCTTTACGCTTCCACCCAGAAGATAAAGCTCCCAAATCCTAGATTTATAGTATTCTACAATGGCACAAAAAAGCAGGACGCTAGAGTGGAAATCAAACTCTCGGATTTATATATGTTTCAGGAAAAAAGTCCTAAACTGGAACTCATTGTAACCCAGATAAATATTAACCCAGGGTACAATGACGATTTGATGAACAAATGTCCCACTCTAAATGACTATATGCTATTCGTTGATCTGACTAGAAAGTATGAAAAGACTTACCCATATAAAGAGGCAATCAACCTAGCCATAGACGAATGCATACGCAGGGGTATATTAGCTGATTTTCTAAGAAAAAACAGAAATGAGGTTGTTAGTATGAGCATATTTGAATACAATGAAAAACTTCATGAACAGACTTTGCGTGAAGAGGGCAGAGAAGAAGGCAAAGTAGAGGGCATAGAAATTGGCGAAGACAGAATGTCTAAACTCTATGTCATCCTAATCAAAGAAAATCGACTTGATGACCTAGCCAAAGCATCCGAAGATAAGGAATATCGAAAGCAGCTTTTCGAAGAATTTAATCTATAACAACACCAAACCCAGCGTAAGTCAACTGTGCTATGCAGTACCCACGCTGGGTTTATTATGTACTACTTTAATCCGCATCCACCCACAGGTGGTACTTCTTACAATGCAGACACTGGAACAAATACCCTGCCATAGAACCTGCTTTCACCAAATAAGCACGCACATCATCGTATCCATAGTCTCTACTATCATATTCCGCAAAAACCTCATCCGCAATGCCCATTTCCTCCAGCTCTTTAGTGCCCACCTCACCTATATAGGCACAATAATCCTCACAGCAAGCCAGCCAATACTCACCTTGCCAGCTGATATAGCCTGGAGTTCTATAATAAAGCTCCTGACGCTTATTTTCGTCATTTACCTTAAAATCCTCTGCTGATTGAACAAACTGACCATTGAACTTCTTAGCAGCATCACCATTTGCAATGCACTGAGGACATATGCAGTCTACACGCTCCCGACAGTACATGGTTTGGCTGGAAAATTTGGTTTCTTGACCACAACACTGGCAGATGGGATATGAGCCTTCTGCAGCTTCGCGTAAAATGTCTAGGTCGTAAATGTTTGGGTGGTATTTGAAATGTATTTTTTTGTGGGACATATTTGTACCTCCATGTTAGTTGTAGTAGGTTCCTCATCACTTCAGATTTAATTCTCTCAAATGATTATTTAATCTCTTTTCTTGATTCCTATGCTTAACTAGATTTACTATAGCAATACCACTTAAAATAAGCAATACTCCAATACATGTTATAAGCTTATGCTCCGTACCAAAATCAACTGCAACAATAATCACACGTACAATCATCCAAATCAAAACAAAGTAACCTGCTTTAAGTAAATTATGCATAAATGAGCCTAATCCCCTACCACGCATACCACTTCGATATAACATCCCCACTTCAGAAAATGCAAGCTCATATGAAATTACTTCTATGATTCCTAATAAAAACCATTCTTGATACCATTCTATCGGCAATCCCAACGGCTCTGTTATCATATCAAATATAAACTTAAACAATTTATCCTTTCCCCCGTCTTTTACACACTCTACATC
>SVEI01000098.1 GCA_015057445.1 Lachnospiraceae bacterium
CTACGCTCATACCTAAGTAAATCTTCATGTAATCAAAAGTAAATTATCTTCTCATCTTTTCACCTCTCTCCTTAAGATATGTTTATGGTAGCATTACCAGAGTTGACTGTCAATATATATCTTTTTCTCTTCGTATCGATTCTTTGTCAATACAGCTTAAAAGGTATACATACTCACTCATCTTCACACATGATATACTTATGTCCAATTCCCAATCCGTCTATCAGGTCTTTGATAAGTTGAGTTCCTTCCCTAGCTATGACGAAATCTTTATCATATCTTATCTTGTCTATGCTGTTCACGTCAAATTGTCTAGTTCCGTTGATGGCTACTATAACCTTCCCTTCTCCAAATCTAACTCCGATACTTCTGTTCTGATTTTGAAGAATCAGCAGATGTTCTATCATTTCTTGGGTTAATATTTCATGAGCCTCGGTTGGTTCTGCTGAAAAAACATCAAAATTATCATTAAATAAAAAATCATCAACATCCACTCTGCAGTCATTTATATTGAGCCAGCTTTCGTATCCTCGTGAAAAAATTTTTACATTTTGGGCAGTTATTTTGTCTGTTCTAAATTCAAAGATTCTTCCATCAAAATACTTCGTAATGCTGGATTTTTCACCTATGTAAGTTTCGTTCTGTATAATAACATCTGCCTGGCGAACACCAACCCCCTTGTAATGACCTTGAAAATAATTGTTTGAATAATATATATTACCTATCTTAATTATTCCAAATGTACCAACCTCTATGTCTGTGAAACCACGGTCCTGTTCATAATATGCATGTTCTATCATTGAACTTAATAAATCATCGTATAGCTCCTTACTCTTTTCTTTTTGCTTAGCAGGTCCACTGACCCATATAGCCACAATCGGCCCCGTTATAATAATCATAATATATGTAATGATAGTCATAATTTCATCTTCTTTTATCCTCTCAGGTAGAAGAAAATAAATCAAATAAAATAAACCAACCAAAAGAAGAGCAATTCTATACCCTAATATATTCATCCTTATACCTTTAAGTTTTCTAATCACCTCATGATTATCCATATATGTTTCTCCTTATCCTCCCCATACTGCTCCAATTAATGTGCTTTTACTCTGCCACTAGCCCAAGCCCCTCTATTAGGTCTATGGCAATTTGAATTTCATTTTTCATTATGGCTATTTTTTCATTATAGCTTATGTCGTTCATACCGGCTACCTCAAATGGTCTTGTTCCATTAATAGCTACATATACCAGCCTTTCATCGAATCTAACGCCAATACTCCTATTCATATTTTGAAGAACCTGCAAATGTCCCATCAATTTATCAGTTAGAAACTCTTGAGCTTCCGATGTGTCTGGTGCGAACACATCAAAATTATCATTGAAGAATAGTCTATCAACATCCACCCTAGAGTCATTTATATCAAGCCTGCTATCGAATCCCTTGGAAAATACCCTTACATTATTGGCAGTAGTTTTCTTAATTGTAAATTCCAATATTCTTCCATCAAAGTATGTTGTGGTCTCCCAATTATTATTTTTGTAATCATCTCTATATACAACAACATCTGCCTGACGAACACCAACTCCCCTGTAAGTACCCTTAAAATAATTATTTGAATAATACTTTTGATCTAGCTTAATTATTCCAAAGGTATTAAACTCGATATCCGAGAATCCTCGTTCCGGCACATAAATAGAACAATCTAGCATACTACACCATTCTCTTTCACACAGAAACTCGCAACGTTCCTTTACCTTTTCAACTCTCTTTTCACATTCTAAAAAAGCAAAAATAAATAATACCAAAACGCCTAGTATAAGATAAACCTTTATCTCTTCATTAGACGATAAAGTTATAGCAATGAATACTACCATAATCGCAGCAACCATAAATGGAATCATTCTATAAGCAATAATCTTTTGAGTTAAACTGTTAATATTTTCAACTCTTTCACTTTTTTCCATAATGTTATCCCCCTCATCATTAACTCCCTACCATTATACATATATTCCAACCTATGTACAAATAAAAATACAAAAACCTAGCATTTTAGGTATTGTAAGCGCTTACATTTTATTGTAGAATGACTTTATTATTTTCAAAATAGGAGGTAAATATTTTGCACGGAAACATTATTGTCGGACAATCCGGCGGACCAACTTCTGTCATCAACTCAAGCTTAGTTGGAGTTTACAAAACAGCCAAAGACCGTGGTGCTAAAAAGGTGTACGGTATGCTTCACGGTATTAAGGGACTGTTAGATGACCAATATGTGGATTTGTCTGACCACATTAAGACGGATCTTGATATTGATTTACTTAAGAGAACTCCATCATCCTTCCTTGGTTCTTGTCGTTACAAGCTTCCATCAATAAGTGAGGGCAAGGAGGTTTATGAGAAGATTTTCGCCAAGCTCAAAGAGCTTGACATCGAGGCATTTTTCTACATAGGTGGAAATGATTCTATGGATACCATTAAGAAGCTGTCTGATTATGCAATCCTAGTTGACAGCAATATTAAATTCATGGGAGTACCTAAAACCATCGACAATGATCTTGCAACTACTGACCACACTCCAGGATACGGAAGTGCTGCAAAATACATTGCTGCAGTTACTAAGGAAATCATTCGTGACGGTCTTGTGTATGATTATCCGCAGTTCACTATCATTGAGATTATGGGACGTAACGCAGGCTGGCTTACTGCTGCCGCTGCCCTTTCTAAGTCAGAGGACTGCGAGGGCGTGGATATGATTTTCCTACCTGAGGTTCCATTTGACATTGATAACTTCATGGAGAAGGTTAAGGAGCTAAGCAAGAAAAAGAATTCTATAGTTATAGCTATTTCAGAGGGAATAAAGGTGGCTGATGGTCGATACGTATTTGAACTTGCAGACCATGTTTCATTTACAGACGCGTTCGGACATAAGCAGCTATCTGGTTCGGCAAAATTCCTGGCTAACAAAATCGGGGCTGAGTTAGGTGTCAAAACTCGTGCAATTGAGCTTAGCACATTGCAAAGAAGCGCTGCACACATGACTAGCCGTGTAGATATCACTGAGGCCTTTCAGGTTGGTGGTGCTGCTGTTAAGGCTGCATTCGAAGGGGAAACTGGAAAGGTTATCGTACTTGAGCGTGTTTCTGATGACCCATACATCTGTATTACTAATTCACAGGATGTACGAAAGATTGCAAATATAGAGAAAAAAGTTCCTATAGAATGGATTACAAATGATAATACTTACGTATCAGATGAGCTTATCCATTACATCAGACCTCTCATCCAGGCGGAGCTTTCACCAGTGATGGTAGATGGTCTTCCTAGACATCTTAAGCTGAATCTATAATGAGAAATATAACTAAAACAATCTGAATCTAGGGGAAATGTAACAACAAAGGTCAATGACTTCTGTGGTACGCACCTGTTCGATAAACAAGTGACATATCATCAGTAGTCATTGACCTTTCTATGTATTCGCTGTTAGTTGGCGCTGAATCCTAACCCACACTCTCTAACTCTTTGATTCAGTGGTTAGCTGTTTCCACTCTGGCTTCTCAATCTTCGCTGGCCAGTCGTGGACAGCTATCGCATGGTCAGTTGTAAATTACTCTCACTTCGCTTACGCTCGCGACAGTAGAACTACTGTCTCCACATGCCCACTATGTCCAAATTGGTCTACCACCGCAACCTTCTCCAGCCTAAAACCTTTTTCATCTAATATCTTCACATCTCTAGCCAATGTAGCCGGGTCGCAGCTTACATACACAAGTCTTTTGGGTGCCATTGCATATATGGTGTCAAGAAGCACAGAGTCACAACCCTTTCTAGGTGGGTCAACCACTATCACATCCGGATGCTTGCCTGCGTCCGCTTTTGAGGAATTAACCTCATCTTCCCCTCTAATTAAATCACCATTGTTGTCAGCCACATCGTCACTCTTAAGCTCTCCACGGTAAAAGGCTGGTACAACCTCTTCTGCCTTGCCACAGAAAAACTCAGTATTAGTCAAATTATTTATCCTTGCATTAACCTTTGCGTCATCTATAGCCTGTGGAACTATTTCCACACCATACACCTTACCTGCCTTTTTCGCTAGGCTTAGGGAAATGGTTCCGATACCACAGTACATATCCCAAACCACTTCATTTCCTGATAAATCAGCATATTCCACTGCCTTATCATAAAGTACCTTAGTCTGAGCTGGATTTACTTGGTAGAAAGACATAGGGGATATATTGAATTTAATATCTCCGATATAATCGGAAATGTAATCCTCTCCCCAAAGTGTTTTACACTTATCTCCTAGTATTCTGTTAGTCTTGTCACGGTTAATATTTATACTTAAGCTGGTAAGCTTGATTTTAAGGAAGCTTTCCTTAGCTTCAGCACACTTAAGTTCTAGCTTCTGATTATACTTCTCCACAGCCTTCTCAATAGCAGCCTTTAGCTCCTTATCACAGCTCATATCTCCTACAAACTTACCTATACCATTGCCATTTATAATTAAGCAAACCATAAGCTCACCTGTGACAAATCCCACTCGAGTAAGAATATGTCTAACCAGTCCTTTATGAGCCTCTTCGTCATAGATAAACACACCTGTCTTGTCCTGCCACTTCTGAAGCCAATCTCTAAGCTCTTCCACTATGTAATCATTTACAGGGTGACCTATATGACACTGGTTAAGATCTATAATACTGTGAGTTCTACCTGCATAAAATCCTATCTGAACCTTGCCATCTCTGTCTAATCCCACGGGAAACTGCATCTTGTTCCTAAAGTTGTATGGCTTTTCCATGCCATAAATA
>SVEI01000099.1 GCA_015057445.1 Lachnospiraceae bacterium
ACTCCTACCACTCAGCCAAGCTTTCGCCTTGGTCAGAATATAATTCCATGATTAAGGAAATTGTTGTTGAAGAGGGGATAACTGGACTTGGTGCACAGCTCTTTAGTGGTTGTTCAGGCGCTACCAAGGTAACTCTTCCTAACAGCTTAACTTCTATTGGTGGCCTAGCCTTTGCAAAGTGTACATCCCTGGTAGAATTTACTATTCCTGCAAATGTTACATCTATCGGTAACAATGCATTTCAGGCAGTTATGCTTCAAAAGGTGTATTATACAGGTGCTAACTTTGATGATGTAACTGTAGGCAGTAGCAATACAAATCTTATTACCAAGGTAAGCGGTGTGCCAACTGTAGACATATCCTATAGAACCCATGTACAAACCTACGGATGGCAGGACTTTGTGACAGATGGTGCCGTAAGCGGAACTACTGGCAAATCCAAACGATTAGAAGGCATTGAAATAAAAGTTACCGGCAATGATTACCTCGGTGTTCAATATACAACCCATTGTCAGTCCTACGGATGGCTACCTTGGTCGGGTAACGGCGAGATGAATGGCACTGAAGGAGAGGCCAAACGACTTGAAGCAATTAAGCTTCAGCTTACTGGTGATTTCAAAGATAAATATGATATTTACTACAGAGTCCACGCTCAATCTTACGGTTGGCTTAACTGGGCAAAAAATGGTGAGCCAGCTGGTACTGCTGGTTATGCTAAACGCCTAGAAGGAATTCAAATTGTAGTAGTAAAAAAGAACGAAACATTTGACAGGCAGATGAAGGGAATCACTTCACAAAGTGAGGATGCATACATAGCACTTCCTGGACCATCACCTGTAGTAAGAGCCGAGGCTACAGATGCATTAAAGCCAGTTATACCAGGGACAACCACAACAAATGTAGCCTACAAAACCCACGTACAAACCTACGGCTGGCAAGGCTGGAAATACAATGGCGATATGTCAGGAACCAGTGGAAAAGCGAAACGTCTTGAAGGTATAAATATCAAGCTTACCAATCAGCAATATCCTGGTGCCATCTGCTATACAACACATGTGCAATCATATGGTTGGCAAGGCAAATTAGATGATGTAAACACTTGGAAATCCGACGGCGAAATGTCAGGCACTAAGGGCGAGGCAAAACGTCTTGAAGCAATTTGTATCTGTCTCACTGGAGATATGGCTAAGAAATATGATGTCTATTACAGAGTTCACGCTCAATCCTATGGATGGCTTGGATGGGCTAAGAACGGAGAGCCCGCTGGAACTGCTGGATATAGCAAACGTCTGGAGGGTATACAGATTGTTCTTGTTCAAAAAGGAAAGGATGCTCCGTCTATAGGTTATGACGGAATCACATCTACTAAGACAGAAGCTTATATTTCTAAGTAAAAAAATAAAATGGATGCATCCTGAAAATACAGGATAGCATCCATTTTTTTTCGCCTAGCTCATAAATATGTGGCAAGTAATCTAGGTACACATCACAATTCTTACTAGTAGCATTTTCCATTACACTCTATACAATTTTATAAGAAAGCTACTTCCCATCCCAACTTCACTTTCCACAGTAATATTTCCATTCTGTCTCATGATTATCTGCTTTGACATAGATAGTCCGATACCCACGCTGTTGTTTGATGAGCCTGGTGCTTTGTAGAAGCGTTTGAATATGTATGGAAGATGTTCCTTATCTATTCCTTCTCCTGTATCTACTATGGTTATCTCCGTAGCCAGGTTGTTTTGCTGTACCTTTATACTGACACTTCCCTCGGATGGGGTGTGCTCTATACAGTTTTTAACTATATTGGATATGGCCTCTGTGGTCCACTGCTTATCGCATGTTATGTAAACTTCTTCTGGGCATTCCAAGGTAAGCTCTACATCCTTTACCTCTGCTATTATCTCGAAGGTTTCCATTATACCATCAAGCATTCCCTTAAGATTATTCTTCTCCTTCTTAAGCTCCAGCATATCTGCCTCGAGCTGTGATAGGGTGAGAAGATTTCTTATAAGCCAGGTTATTCTCTTGGTTTGCTGATCTATCTTTGACACATAGTCAAGACGCTTTTCCTCAGATAGGTCAGGCGCCTTAAGCAAATCTGTCATAAGGGTTATGGCAGTAAGAGGTGTTTTAATCTGGTGCGATATGTCTGATAACATATCAACCATATAGCTCTTCTGCTTTTTCTCTCCGGAATACATCTCCTTAAGCTGTGTCACTAGCTTATATATCTCACTTTCAAGGATTCCAAGCTGTCCCTCGCTAATTCCCTCCATGGCGGGAAGTGATAGATTGTCCTGAACTCTCATAAGGTATATGATTAGGTCTGCCAGCTTGTTCTCACGTTTTTTGTGAGCGACATAGGCTACTACAACCATAGCCACCATGGAAAGTCCAAGTGTAATCAGAACCACTAGTGGGCTATGAGTCAATATACATATTACTATTCCTGCTATAATTGCTATAACCGCAATTATAAGTTGTATCATAATTTCCATTATTTGTTCCCCACTACTCCATTAGATACCCAATACCTCTAACGGTTTGAATAAGCTGATTCTCGTCTGTATCCCCAAGCTTCTTTCTAAGTCTTTTTATGTACACGCTAAGGGTATTATCATTTACGAAATCCCCGGCCTCATCCCATATCTGATTAAGGATCTGCTGTCTGGACAGATTCTTTCCTCTGTGCTGGATAAATATCAGCAGCAGCTTATACTCCATAGCAGTAAGAACTATTTCCTCACCGTCACGATATACCTTTGCAGTATTTATATTAATCTGATTTTCTCCCACCATAACAATTCCATTATCTGAAGCTCCACCTGTAGAAGAACCACTCACAGCCCCACTTCTTCTAAGTATAGCCTTCATCCTAGCAAGAAGCTCCCTTATACGAAATGGCTTTGCTATGTAATCATCTGCTCCCTGCTCTAGGGCAAGTACAGTATGTACCTCATCATCGCAGGCTGTAAGGAAAAGTATAGGAATCTGACTTTTCTCCCTAACCTTCCTGCATATCTGATAACCGTCCCCATCCGGTAGCATTACATCCAGCAGGCATATATTTATGTCTGTCACTGAGTCCACTATGTGAAATGCATCCTTCATAGTAGACGCATTTACCACCTCATAGCCCTCCTGCTCTAAAGATATCTTTAGACCTTCCATGATTATGGAATCGTCCTCAACCACTAGTACTTTCATAATTTTTCTCCTTCATGTTTCTAGACGCGAACATCCCATAATGTCACTTCGTTCATTATGGGACGCTCAAACCAGGCCTTCGCTACGCTGGGTCTGGTTCGCGCACATTCGCCAAATGTAGTCTAACGAATATGTCCACTCGAAAGCAAGCTTTCAGTGGCCACATTCATTATCCTCCACTTGGCTCATTGTGTTCGCGTACATTATATACTTTCCCTACGTATATCTTCAATAATATTTTCATTTTTTTCTGTTTTAAAGCTTACAAATGTTACTGCAAAGAGGGCTACTGTTGCCACAAGGATTGCCACAATATATATCATCCAAGGCACTTCTATCTTCACAAATCCGTACATATCCATAAGTGTATTCTTAATAAATATAATTACCGGTGTAGCAACAAGCACTGCCACAGCTACCGCTCTTATAAGTATCTGGCCACTTTCTAAAGCAAGCATCTTAATCATCTGCTTATCTGTCATACCCATTGAACGAAGAACTGCAAATTCCTTCTTCTGAGTAGAGATTCTGCCCTTTGTAGAGTTATAAAGGTTAAGAAGACAAATGATTGATGTAAGGGCTACAAAGCATATGAGAAGAATTCTAATTACTGAATTAAGGGCAGTTTCTAAGGTCTTTGTATCAAGCATTTCCTTACCGTATACAAGTATTCCTTCTCCATCGTTCTTTACAGCTATTGCAAGCTCCCCAAGCTCTTTATAAAGCTCACAGTCCTGATTAGAGAATTTTACCATTACATCCCTAAATACCATTCCACTGTACTCATCAGTACATTTAATCTGTCTCATCTCCTCCATAGTATCAAGCTTTGTTATTATCCAAACCTGCTCTGAATGCAATGTAACATAGTCCTCTAAAGACTCTCTATCAGCTACTGCTGCCACAGTTACATTTATATCCTCATACTCCTTAGTGTCAGAATCATACACATGAAGAGAGAACTCATCTCCTACATTTTTCGCAAATGCATGTTCAATCTCATAGAACTTATAATCAGCTGTATCACCATATATCATATTTTCAGTTGAAACCTCTGCAAAGCCTACAAGAATTACAGGAGTCTTAGTGTCATCATTTAATATAGTTTTATCTACTCCACAAGCCTCAGCTATCTCGTCAAAGTGTGCATCATCAAATGCCATAACACTTACATCTTTATACTTTAAAGGATGTGGGTTTCTCATTCGCTCTCTATCTTCTTCAGGCACTCCATA
>SVEI01000100.1 GCA_015057445.1 Lachnospiraceae bacterium
ATAATATCCTCTAGCTTTATTCTATTATCATCATCAAGGTTGTTCTCTGTTAACCCTGCCAATATATCAGCTTTATTCATTCTACATCCTCATCTATAATATAAACTCCTTGATAACCTGAACTATCCCATCCTCATCACAAGAAGCAGTTATATAATCTGCATTATCCTTAACTATCTGCTGAGCATTATCCATAGCAACTCCAACTCCACCATATTGAACCATAGTAAGATCGTTAAAACCATCTCCACAGCAAATGGTATCTTCCTGCTTCATACCAAGAGCTGTAACCAGCTTATCCACTGACTCCGCCTTATCCACACCCTTTATGGTAATCTCTATAAAATATGGTTCCGAGCGAAATACATTTAGGTCTGGTGCAAGAAGTTCACTTAATTCCTTCTCAAAAATCTCTGCCTTCTCAGGAACTGCTGTAAGCAAGCATTTTGTCATATCAAAATCTACTGCTCCAAGAAAATCATCTACCTTATGAATTACCATAGAGTTAAGTCTCGCCTCATACTCCATATACTCATCTATCTCTGTACCTGTAAGAACCTCATCATTCTTGTATGTTACCATGCCAAGACCATTTTCTACAGCATAGTCATATATTGTTTTTAGATAGGAGTTAGGGATAGGCTTTTTAAATACAACCTCTCCAGTCTTGCAGTTAATCACCTTCCCACCATTAAAGGAAAGGACGTATCCTCCGTACTCCGAAAGCTTAAGCTGATTAGCGTAGGCCTTCATACCAGGATAAGGTCTTCCTGATGCCAAGGCAACTATGTGCCCCTGCTCCTGAATCTTTATAAGATGCTCCAAGGTATTTGGAGTGATTTCCTTCTTGGAATTAACTAATGTTCCATCTATATCAAGTACTAATATTTTTTTGTTGCCTGCCATAATAAAACCTCTTATATCATAATTTTGTCCATCATTTTTATAATAACATTTTTTTTGCTGTTTTAGAAGATATATGTTAGAATAATTTACACAATTTTAATAAAAGCATATTGAAAAAAGGATTTTAACACTATGGAAATAATAATTCATGTGGAAACAAAAAAAATAGATAAATCTATGCAGCTTGCCATAGATGAATACATAAAAAGAACATCTCCTTTTTGTAAGGTTACCATTAAAACCTACAAAAAGCTTGATAAGCTTAGTACAAAAAATGGTTCTAAAGTATATAATTTACTCCCAGGATGTAATTCTCCTTCCTCAGAAGGATTTGCAAGAATCATAGAGATAAATAATTTAAACGGTATATCCTGTATAGAATTTGTTATTACTGCCATACAGGAAGACACAAATCAGTGTATGATATATGACTTTCTTTGTGATACAGAGAAATTTAATATATCATCCTTTTCTATGACTCCTGACCTTACCACAGTGGTTCTTAGTGAACAAATCTACCGGGCCTATACAATTATGAACAATATTACATATCACAAATAAAATCAACAATCAGAAAGAGCCGTGCTATAGTGATATGCCCCCTGTCAAGAAGACAGGGCAAATATCTAAAACGAAATGCATATGTACGACCACACGAATTAAAGTGTGGTCGTATTTTTTATGCACACCATTTCTCTTTGTATTTTTCGATTCGTTTATTCTTTGGTATAGGATATTGGGTCGGCTCTCCGAAGACTAAAGCCTCGGTTCTTACCTGCAACGGAGTTTTACAATGATATCTATCCTGAGGTCGTTCATTGCTATAGAATCTTATATAATCATTTATAGCAAATCTTAATGATTTTTCATCAGTAATCTCATACATTTGATACATTTCGGATTTTATAATACCCCAAAATCCTTCAGTAGGTCCATTATCTATACAATGACCTACTCGTGACATTGATTGTTCTATGTGATGATCCCTAAGTTTATTTTGGAACACTTTGCTTGTGTATTGGAAACCTCTGTCACTATGAAATATTGGTTTTGCATCAGGATTTGTAGCTATAGCCTTATCAAATGTTTTAAATACAAGTTTATTATCATTCCTAGTACTAATTACGAATGCAACAGGATACCTATCGTATAAATCAATTATAGCACTTAAATACAGTTTCTTCTTCTCACCTGGTATTTTGAACTCTGTTACATCAGTTGCCCATTTCTCATTTGGAGCAGTTGAATAAAAATCTCTGCAAAGCTTGTTTTCTGCTACTGTTTCAGGAGTTGAATATATATATTTCTTCTTTTTCTTTCTAATTACTGAGCGAATACCTAGCTTCTTCATAATTCTATGTACATGTTTTTTGCTATAATTAGTATGGTTAAAATGATTAATCCAAGATGTCATTCTACGATAGCCTAAAATATGCTTAAATCTATCATCATACTCTTTTATCAATTCAGCTAGTTTAATGTTTTCCTTTTCTTGCTCCGTCGGCTTCCTATTTAACCATTTATAATAAGCAGCTCGAGTCACCTCAAGCTGTTTACACATCCAATTTATACTCCAATGTTTTGTTTCATAAAAATGCTTTATGGCAGAAAATTTTGAATGATTTCTAACTTTATCAAGCCTCACATCCTTTCGAATTCGTGTACTTTTTTTAACAATTCAGCTAACATATCTTTTTCTTCTAATTGTCTCTTTAAACGGGCATTTTCTCTGCGTAGACGTTCTAGCTCATCCACCTCATCATCAGACTTGTGATGTCCACGTTTATCGGTTAATCCTTCTTCCCCAGTAGCATCATATTTCTTTACCCATGAGTAAACCTGACTATAGGAAACATCATAAATGCTAGCGGTTCCTTTATAATCACGATTATGTTCTATGCAGTATTTTACAATCTCTTTACGTTCTTCAATGGTTGTTTTTCTTTTTGCACTTGCCATATAGACCTCCCTATTAGGAATGTAATCCTTAAGTTCTCTATTGGCATTATACAATAAAACCCATCGTCGTACAGTCTCTTTGCTACGAATATTATACTTTGCAGCTATATCAACTAAAGAACCGCCACCTGATAGGTAGTCTTTAACTACTCTTTCTTTTAGTGATGCTGAAAGTTTGTCATTACCTGCGTTATGGATAAAAGCCTTTTCGCCACAAGCCAAATATCGAGGTAACCATGTGTTAATCATAGAAGTACGACCTTTAGAATAAAAACAAATATCATATTTTTCACAAATTTCTCTATGTGTTAATTTACCAGAAATAAACTCCTTACATGCTAATATTTTAATTTCAGCAGAATATTTACGCATAAAAATACCCCCTTAAGTAGATTTTGGTTATTTACCTTGTCTACTTAAGGGGAATCATATCATAGTGCACACCCCTTTTGCATTTACAGAAAAATAACTTTATGATAAACTAATTATGGCAGGTATTGAATCTGACATTTAAGGAGACGTATCGAAGTGGTCATAACGGGGCTGACTCGAAATCAGTTAGCCGGGCAACCGGCACGGGGGTTCGAATCCCCCCGTCTCCGCTACCTATGAATTTGTAGCTGATAAATAATGGAGGTGCAATATGGCACTTGAGAATAAATTGGGACTTACAAGCTCCGCGGATCTTGCCCGTGAGGAAGAACGCATCAGTAAGAAAAAGGCTCTTGAGCTTTTTGAAAGTGGTATGCTTGATAAATTAGAAGCAGGAAAATTCTCTGCCCTTAAAGCGATTCATAAGCATCTCTTTGACGAGATATATGACTTTGCCGGAGAACTTAGAACCGTAAACATCTCTAAAGGTAACTTTCGTTTCGCTCCCTTGATGTATCTTGAAGCGGCGCTTGCTAATATTGATAAAATGCCACAGTCTACCTTCGATGAAATCGTGGAGAAATACGTAGAAATGAATATTGCCCACCCCTTCAGAGAGGGAAATGGGCGTAGCACACGTATTTGGCTCGACATTATTTTCAAAACCGAGCTTCACAAGGTCGTTGACTGGAGCAAGGTGGATAAGGAAGATTATCTTCTCGCTATGGAAAGAAGTTCGATTCGTGATATAGAGATTAAACATATTCTGAGAGAGGCACTTACAGATGATATCCATAGCCGTGACGTCTATATGAAAGGCATCGACCACAGCTACTACTACGAAGGATATACAACCTTCAAGATGGAAGAGCTGTGAAAGTAAATTCATAGATTATTGAGTTTATAATAAAAACTATTACGTAGATGTAAATCTTCCCCAAATTGGGGAAGATTTTTTGTTGCCATATTAAAAAAATTGGCTATACTATAAACAGAAAATACCAGCAAGCGATGAGGTAATACTATGAAACATACCAAGCAATTTGCCATTATAATAGCTATATCCTTCTTAGGAGAGGTACTTGCCAGAGTACTTCCATTTACCATACCAGCCAGTGTGTATGGTTTATTTCTTATGCTTTTAGCATTGGTGACAAAGGT
>SVEI01000101.1 GCA_015057445.1 Lachnospiraceae bacterium
CTTGATTTCCTCAACGATAGGCTGCTTTAATTCTACCTTTGCCAAAATCATGCACCTCCTTATAATATTAATGAAACTGCAATGAATTGCGAAAGAAAAAACTCCCACGCACGTAGCATGAGAGTTGAAAACGTCAAAATCTGTGATTCTACGATTCTTCCTCGGTAGGCGTTACTATACTTACACCTTACGGTACCTACTGTCTACGGCAGTTCATCGTTTGATATAATAGCACAGCAAAATATGATTGTCAACATATTTTTAAATATTTCCTTAGTTTTAAATTTTATCTTATCATCTGATCTTCATAGGTAACAATCAGAGACTCATAACCTCTATTTCTAAGTTGTTCCTGAACCTTAAGAGCTTCTTCTATAGTATCAAAAGCCCCTACTCTTACCTGATACAATCCATCAATCTCATTGGCAGTAGCTTCAAAACCTGAGTTAATAAGCTGATTCATCTTAAAGCTGGCCAAACCATAATTACGAAACAAACTCACTAATATCTGATAAACCATATCTTCCTGATTATCATTTTTTTCAGTAGGTTTTTCTATGTTATCATCATTTGAACTTACAGAATCATCAATCATATCCCAGTCATTCTTCTCATCATCTTGTTCAGTCAGATTCCCAGCAAACACAGGCATTCTTGTTTCATATCCATAAAAATCATTGACAAAGCTATCACTTGTAGCCACTGCAGTATTCCCTCTTAATGTTTCATCAATACCAATCGCAATAGCCTCTGCAATTTCCGCTTTTTGAGAATCAAAAAGTTGATTATCTCTGTCACTATTTATAAATCCAACCTCCAGCAAAAGAGCAGGCATTCTTGTTCTTCTTAATACCGCCAAATCTTTTCGTTCTTCTACATTAATATTATTGAAGCCCACTTCTTCAAGTCTCTTGTTTATATTTCTAGCCATATCCGATTTAATACCTGTATCGCTATAAACCAACGTCTGAACTCCATTGTATTGATTCGGAGTTCCACTAGAGTTTCTATGAAGGGAGATAAAATAATCCGCTCCACTAGCATTCCCGATTTTTGCTTTCTCCGTAGGTGAATCATACACATCGTCTGTTCTGGTAAATTCTACATCATATCCTAATCTTCTTAGGTTTGCAGCCACATCAAAGGCCAAGCTAAGTACATCATCTTTTTCCTTTCTACCATTATAAGACGCACCATTATCATATCCACCATGTCCTGGGTCTAATATTATTTTCGTAGCCATATTCTTCTCCATATTAATATACTGTAATTATATAATATGAAGAAACTTAAATATTGGTTCCTAGTTACAATATACTCCGTTGTTTCACAAATAATTCTCTAGAAACACTTTTCCAACACATCTTCATCCAAACCATTTTTGCAGGTAACTGCCCCAACTATAAAATATACTATTCCACCTATAAGAAGCCCCCACACTACCGAATTAACATTAAATATTGTTAGTTTGAACTGATAGCTTACTATATATACCAATACACCAACCACAGATGAAGCCAAAGCAGCCTGTTTGTTTCCCTTCTTATAAAATACACCTCCTACTATAGGCCATAAAAACGCACACTCAAGACCACCCATAGCAAAAAGATTTATCCAGAAAATAATATCGGGTGGAGTAAGGGCAAGCAATAAAACTATAATTCCTATAGCAAGAGTCACAAGGAAACTTGTCTTGGATAAATTCTTATTGTATTTTTCTACCCTTTTTGCATCCTCTTTAACTACATAATTTTTCCACAAATCTTTCACTAACGATGCTGATGCAAGGATTAGCAGAGATGATACAGTAGACATTACAGCCGCCATAGGTGCCGCAAGAAAAAGTCCCGCCATGCCCACAGGCATTATTTCCTGTATAAGGGTTGGTATTACATAATCTGATGAAGCGAATTCTTGATTTCCTACTAGAGCACCAGCCCACGCTCCTGCCACATGCATACCTATCATAAGCACTCCTGCAACAACGGTTCCTATAAGCATAGCTTTGTGGCAGCTCTTTGTATCCTTAAAGCCCATTCCTCTTACTGCAGTTTGCGGAAGTCCCAGCACACCTACTCCAACCAATACCCAGAAAGATAGCAAAGAACCAGGGGTATAACCTGTACCTGTAAGTCTATCCCATCCCGGAAGATTTGCATCCAAATTAGTGCTCATTACTTCAAAGCTTCCAACGCCTTTTAACACATACAATATAAGCAAAAATGTTCCTATAAGCATTATTATTCCCTGAATAGTATCAGTAATAACAACTGCAGTGAATCCACCAAAGGCAGTATACAAAATCACAACAAAAGCAAAAATTGCCAACGCTACCCAATAAGGAAGTCCAGTTACAGTTTCAATAAGAGTTGCTCCGCCCATAAACTGTCCAATCATCTGGGTCACAAAAAACACTATCATAAGAAGAGTTGTAACTATAACCAGTGCATCAGATTTGTATCTCGCCTTCAAGTATCCTGCCACAGTTACCGCTCCTGTTTTCCTAGATACTAAGGCAAACTTTTTACCTAATACTCCCAACACCAAAAATGCAGCGCCCACCTGTACTCCAGCCACCCAGGCCTGACTAAAACCGTATGTAATAGCCGCTGCTCCAGGGCCGCTAACAAAAGAACTAACACTGGCATAAGTGGCCACAGTTGTCATTGCAAGAACGAATCCATTCATTCCGCGAGAACCGATAAAGTACTTTTTGGTAAAACTCATAGAACTCTCTTTATCCTTTATTTTGCTATATACTATACCAACTACAAAATTCACAATCAAATATACACTTAGAATGATCAACATAATAATTTGATTCTTAGTCATTTATGCCTCACCACCTTCCACATTTTTGCCACTAGCATTACTTGCCATAAAAAATTGTCCTTCTATCTGTTCCAAAGAATTCTGGTTCTCGTCATCCACATCATCACCAAGTTCAAAATCCACAAAAACAAATTTCAGTAATATCACTACACCTATTACAGATATAACAAACGCTCCTATAGTGCTAACAAAAAACCATAATGGCATGCCTAGAATCAACACATCAATTCCGTCCAAGGCAAACGCAAACCCTATGTGCCATAAAGCAACAATTAATATCAACACCATAGTCGCTTTCACCTCTTTAAGAATTTGTTGGTGTTTTTCTTTTTCAGTCATCTTTCTCATAAGTTTTTCCTCCATTTATTTCATGTTCTAAATCATATTTCCACAAATAAAATGTGCAAGTTTCACAAACTATTTTCTCAGCCGAAAATATAATATAATACCACCCAGATATTGTCAAACACCACAAGACATGTTAAGAAAAAGAATAATTATCCATATTCTCAGTTCTATAAGCAATCTTGTATCATAAGCACAAACAAAAGGCGACAGTCCTTTATGGGACTATCGCCTTAATTTACATATCAGAGATTATACTATATTTCCTCTCTTCTTCTCATTATGCTTACAACCACTATACCAATTAGTGCAATAAATGCTACCACTGATACTGACTGTACATTTGAATCATCACTAGTCTTTACGTATGTGTCAGTAGCTGGTGGATTTGTAGTACCTGTAGTTGTTCCTGTATTTGTACCCTTTGATACATATAAGTGTACATCAGTTCTTGCATTTGTCTTAACAGATGCACTCTGCTTATCTGGAGCAGTATATCCTGCAGGAACCTTAGTTGTTGTTACAGTATATGTATCTGGCTTAAGATTTGTAATAGTAAATGCACCTGTATTATCGGTGATTACTGTATCAACTTTCTCTCCTGCTGAATTAGTTACTTCAACTGTAGCTCCTGGGATTGGTTCTCCTGTATTCTTATCTGTAATTATTACATATAAGCTTCCTGTTGAACTTGTTATTCCACTATCACGACCAACCTCAAGTGGTACAGTTACAAGATCTGGACTTGTAATCTTCTGAGTTGTTGGTTCTGGAGCTGTATAGCCATCTGGTACATCTGTTGTTTCTACAGTATATGTTTCACCTACTGTCAAGTCATCGATTACAGGTGTCTTACCATTCTCGTCTGTAGTAACTGTTTCCTTAATTGAACCATCTGGATTCTTGATTACAACAGTTGCTCCTGGAATTGGTTCTCCTGTGTTCTTGTCTGTAATAACAACATCCATCTTACCCTTTTCAGGTGCTGGTGGTGTTGGAGGTGTTGTTGGTGTTGACTGTTCTACCTCAAGCGGTACTGTCTCTAAATCTGTCTTTGTTATAGGTACATCCTTTTCATCTGGAGCGTCATAACCATCCGGTACATCTGTTGTTTCTACAGTGTATGTCTCACCTACTGTCAAGTCATCGATTACAGGTGTCTTACCATTATCATCTGTAGTAACTGTTTCCTTAATTGA
>SVEI01000021.1 GCA_015057445.1 Lachnospiraceae bacterium
TTCTTCGTGAGGCTATGGCTATGGGTGCAGACAAGGGAATCCTTGTTACAGATAGAGTTCTTGGTGGTGCTGATACTTGGGCTACATCAACTACTCTTGCAGGTGCAATTAGAAACTTAGAGTATGATTTAATCATCACTGGTCGTCAGGCTATCGATGGTGATACTGCTCAGGTTGGACCACAGATTTCAGAGCATCTTAACATCCCAGTTATCTCATATGCTGAGGATATTAAGGTTGAGGGTAACAGCGTAATCGTTAAGAGACAGTATGAGGACAGATACCATATGGTAAAGGCTCAGATGCCATGTCTTATCACTGCTCTTGCAGAGTTAAATGAGCCACGTTACATGACTCCAGGTGGAATCTTCGATGCATGTGATGCAGAGATTACAGTATGGGGCAGAGCAAATCTTGTTGATGTAGATGATGCTAACCTTGGTCTCAAGGGATCACCTACAAAGATTGCTAAGGCTTCTGATAAGGTAAGAAAGGGTAGCGGAGAGAAGGTTACTCTTGATCCAGCCGAGGCTGTTGATTACATCGTAGGCAAGCTTAAAGATAAGCACGTAATATAATAAAAAGGAAAAGTGGTGAATAAAATGGGTTTAGAACAATATAAGGGAGTATATGTCTTTGCACAGCAGGTTGATAACGAGTTAAGCGGAATCGCATTCGAGCTTCTCGGTAAGGCTAAGGATCTTGCAAAGGACTTAGATACAGATGTTACAGCAATTCTTATCGGATACCAGGTTAAGAATCTTGCTGACGAGCTTGCAGCATATGGTGCTGACAAGGTTATCGTTGTAGACGATCCAGAGTTAAAGGAGTACAGAACAGAGCCTTATACACACGCTATGGCTTCTGTAATTAACGAGTATAAGCCAGATATCGTATTAGTTGGTGCTACAGCTATTGGTAGAGATCTTGGCCCTCGTGTTTCAGCAAGAGTTGCTACAGGTCTTACTGCAGACTGTACAGTTCTTGAGATTGGTGATTTCCCAATCAACCCAATCCCTAATCAGGAGCAGAAGCACAATCAGCTTCTTATGACTCGTCCTGCATTCGGTGGTAACACAATTGCTACAATCGCATGTCCAGACAACAGACCACAGATGGCTACTGTACGTCCTGGTGTTATGCAGAAGATTGATAGAATCGATGGTGCTAAGGCAGAGGTTATCGAGTTCAATCCTGGATTTACTCCAGACAACAAGTACGTTGAAATTCTTGAGATCGTAAAGTCAGTTAAGGATACAGTAGATATCATGGACGCTAAGATTCTTGTATCAGGTGGACGTGGTGTTGGTTCAGCTGAGAACTTCAAGATTCTTCAGGATCTTGCAGATGTTCTTGGTGGAACAGTAAGCTGTTCAAGAGCAGTTGTTGACTCAGGCTGGATGGAGAGAGATTATCAGGTAGGACAGACTGGTAAGACTGTAAGACCAAATCTCTACTTCGCAATCGGTATCTCAGGTGCTATTCAGCACGTTGCAGGTATGGAGGAGTCAGATATCATCATCGCTATTAATAAGGATGCAGATGCACCTATCTTTGATGTAGCTGATTACGGTATCGTTGGAGATTTAAATAAGATCGTTCCAGCTCTTACTGCAGCTCTTAAGAATGAGATTGCTAACAAGTAATTTATAAAAGAATTTTAATTTTTTAGAGGTTATTATTCCTTTGTGAATAATAACCTCTTTTTTCTCCATAAATCATCATCATAGAAACGTATAATGAATATAAATAAAAAGGAGAATAAAGATGAAAAAGGTATTAGTGGTATTGTTATTATGTGGTGTTATATTGGTATGCGGATGTAAAAAAGAAGATAGTACTGTTATTTCAACAACTGAAATGTCAAATAATGAGTTGGTTGTTGTATGCAGTAGTTGGAGTGGTTGGAGCGAAGATTATGAGCCTGTAGAAAAAACTTTTGTTTATCCGGCAATAGAGGGGGAGGTTATTTGCCCGGATTACAAGGAAACAGTGGACGATTTTGAATTTGAAATATTAAGTGTTAATCCAAACTCTGTAACTATTAAAACTAATCAGTGTATGTCGTGCAGTGAGGTTGGAGAAAGTGGTATTAATTTAAATAGCAAAGAGACTGTATTTGAAATAAAAAAGGGCGAGAAAATAGAGTTGACTACATTAAGTATGGACGCTGGTGATATATATGTTTTTGAATATTAGAATAAAAACTTGCATAAAAGTTATGTAGATAAAAAAGATATTGTTGAATTTTTCTATTAAATATTAATACATGCGTAGGATATTTACTACATTAGAGTAGTTACATTTTGATTTTTGTTGTGCTATAATTCCACTATAAATATATGGAGGGGATTTTATGGCACTAAAGTTAAAAGAAGATCCTGTAAATACAGTTCAAAAAACCGGTTCTGATTACATAAACAGGGATTATTCACAATTAGCTGACGATATATTAAAAGGTGAGGAAGAACTTCCTGAGAGTAGGTATTCATCAAGTAACACATATCAGTCAATGCATAATAATATAAGAGGGTTGGATGCTCAGTTTGAGATAGACAAATACAAGAATCAATATGAAAAAGATCCATACACAGGACTTACCAAAAGAAGTGGATTTGGAACAGGTGGTAATTCTTCGGGATTTAACTGGTTTGGTGGAAGGGATAGAATAGATAATACTACAAGCATATATGCGGGAATTATTGTGTGCGCAATTATATTTATAATGTTTTTCCATAGAGGTATGTCAGCATTGGTGGACTTGAATCGTGATACTGTCGAGGTTGAGGGGACTGTAATTTCAGTTGTTCATAAGGAAGAATATGTTAAAAGGGGCAGAAGGCATGGTCGTTGGGTTGATAGATACAGAACTACATATGAATGGGTTGGTGAGAATGGCGAAATACAAACCAATACCAGGACTTATGATGAAAGACTGTTTTCTGTAGGTGATAATGTTATTGTTACCGTTTCTGAATATAACTTAAATGAGGAAATAGATTCAAAAACTACCGCTAAAGCTAAAGCAGTTTCTAGTTTGTTTCTTTGTATTGGAGCAGGGGCTTTTATTGCATATTACGTTATTCGCCTAAAGAAACTTAAAGAATAATGTTCTAGGTTTTGTTATTAAAAGATGTTATAATATAGTGTAGATGATTGTCTACACTATATTTTTTTTAAAGAGAGGATTGTATGGAACGAAGAACAAATGTTGGAATGCGAACTATACAGTGTTTGTCGGGGATTTTTCTTGCTGTTGCAATATTATATTTTGTTATAGGAGAACTGTCTTCGGAAAAAGAGGTGTACTTTAAGGTGGGTGGAAGTGTGCCTTTTAATGATGATTGGGAGATGGTAACTCCTGAAGGGTTGAGAGTTCCAATAACAGTTCCTGGTGCAAATGATGTAAAAAGTGGTGACGTGTTAAGAATTGAAAAAAAGCTACCTAATGATATGGATAATGTATGGTTGTGTATTAGAAGTACACAACAAGATATAACAATAAGTGTAGATGGCCAAGTTAGGAAATTTTATAGTACAAAAGGAACTAGAAACTTTGGAAAAAATAGTGTTAGTGTTTATGTGTTTGCTGAGTTGTATGCTGAGGATGCTGGAAAGATTCTTAGCATAGACATAGTGAGCTATTCTCCATATTCGGGATATGTTAATAATATGGTTATTGGGGATAGAGAACAAATATGGACAGGTTTAGTGAAGAAGTATCTACCTGTAACTATTCTTGCTATGTTTATGTTAGTGCTTAGTGTAATGCTTGTTTTTTATTGTGTGATAGTACATGTGATTTACAAAAAGAATATGGATATAGCTTATCTAGGCTTAGCTCTCTTGGTAGCATCGGTATGGATTATTGCCGAATCAAAACTAAGACAGATATTTTTGCCTAATAGTACGATAGCAAGCGATGTTGGCTTTTTTATGATAATGTTATTACCATTTCCTTTCGTATCATATATTAATAAAATACAAAAAAACCGTTATGAAAAAGGTTATATGCTAGTTTGTTTTTGTGCTGTTATTAATTTTGTTATTTCAACACTTTTGCAGTTTGCGGATATTAAAGACTTTTCTGAAACAATGACAGTGTCCCATGTGATTATTGTTGCATTTATAGTTATGTTGTTTGTAAATGTGATTATCGATATAAAGAAAAAACATATTCTAGAATATAAAGAGGTGGCTTTGGGATTTGCCGGACTTATGCTAGCTGGAATAGTGGAAATATATCAGGTATATGATGAAGCGGCAGTAAATAACGGAATTGCACTATGTATTGGTTTGGTGTTTTTGTTCTTTATGGCTGTAATTCAGACAGGACGAGATTTGTTGCAATTAGAAAAAGACAAACAGATTGCAGTGGCAGCTAGTGAGTCAAGAACTATGTTTTTGGCAAATATGTCACATGAGATAAGAACGCCTATTAATACCATAGTAGGTATGAATGAGATGATACTGCGCGAGAACCAGAATAATGACACCAAAGAATATGCAAAGAATATAGATAATGCTAGTAAACTTCTTATGGGTCTTATAGATGATATATTAGATTTTTCTAAGCTTGACGCAGGAAAGCTTGAAATATGCGAAAATCCATATACAGTAGCTGCCATGCTTAAGGATGTATTTCTAGGTGCCAGTGTCAGGATGGAAGATAAGGAGTTGGAAGTAAAAATAGATGTAGACGAAAAACTACCTTCAGTGCTAAGAGGAGATGAAATTAGAATAAAGCAGATATTTAATAATTTGCTATCTAATGCCATAAAATATACAGTAGAAGGAAGCATTTCTATATCTATGAAAGGCAGTTTTAATAAGGACAATTATTATCTAGTGTTTAAGGTAGCCGATACAGGAGTGGGTATTAGAGAAGAAGATTTGCCTACAATATTTGACAGTTTTCGTAGAATGGAACTTAAGAGAAATAAATACATACAAGGAACTGGCTTAGGATTAAGTATTACAAAACAACTTGTTGAGAATATGCAAGGAACCATAGAAGTAGAAAGCACATATGGTAAGGGAAGTTGCTTTACTGTGACTATTCCACAGGAAATAGTTGATTCAACTCCTATGGGAGATATTAAGGATGCATTTTTTGCTGTAGAGACTGGTGAAGAAGAGAAAGAAATTATGAGATTTTCTTCTGAAAGATCAGTATTAATAGTTGATGACAATGATATGAATTTAAAAGTTATGAAAGCTTTGTTGGGCAAATCAGGATTGTCATTGGACTTTGCATCAAGTGGGACAGAATGTATTGATAAATGCAAGAGAAAAAAATACGATCTAATATTTATGGATCATATGATGCCATATCCCGATGGAATTGAGACCTTACATTTGATTAAAGAAGATAATGATGGAATGAATAAAGATACCATAGTAGTTGTGCTAACGGCAAATGCTATAAAAGGAGCATCAGATCAATACGAAAAAGAAGGGTTTGCAGATTACGTTACTAAACCTGTTGAATATATAAAACTAGAGGAAGTGTTGGTGAAGTATCTAGGAGATTCAACTATAGAAGGCAAGAGTGGTGCTAGTGCTTGGTTGAAGGATGAACCTTTTGATGCAGAAAAGCAAATAAAGGTAGATGTTTTAACGCCAGAAGTAAAAGGTATGGATATAACACCGTCATATAAACTTGATAGAGAAGAAGGGTTGAAATACTGTGGTGGGTTAGATGATTTGTATCAAGAAGTGTTGGAACATTATGTTAAGAATGCCACAAACTACAAGGAAGAGCTTGCGAAGTGTTATGAAGATAAAAATTGGCAAGAATATGCAAGAATTTCTCATACACTAAAAAGTAATTCTCTGACTATTGGATTGAAGGATTTTTCTGAGTTGGCCAAACAACATGAATACGCTGCTAAATCAGGTGATGAAGATTTTGTTAATAATCATTATGAGTATTTTATAAAATGTCTTATTGAATCAATAAAAGTTGTTGGGAAAGAAATAGGTTGATTTGATGTTCGAAGGTAGGATAATATTTGACAACTATTAGGAATAAAAATTTCATAAAGATTGTGAAGCACAATGATTTTTATTATGGTGGCAATCAGTCGTGGTGGAAGAATGAAAATCAAACCATGAAAGAATTTGGTTGCGGAGTAATAGCAATGTGTGATTATGAGTTATATGTTGGTGGGCTTGGGAAAAGTGGAATAGCATATGAGGATTATATAGATTATGTAAACAAAAGACGAAACCAGGTTTATAAGTTATCAGATAATAGAAATCTTAGAAAACTAGGCTTGTTACCTACGATAATGGAAAAGGGATTGGATGAGTTTTATAATGCAAATAACATTAATCCCACTATTTCATGGGCGCCAACACTAAGAAAGAATCGTGTTAAGAAACTGATATATAATATGCTGTCTAATAATATGCCTGTAGTTGCTTCATATTATGTCTTTAATAAGAAGAATAAACTAGATTTGTACACATATGATGATGTGGAAAATGAGTTTAAGAAAGCGGATGATATAAGAAGACATTACTTCAATATAGTAGGAATAACTAAGCGAGATAATCAAGAGCTTTTGATTGTTTCAACTTGGGGAAGAAAATATTATATATTATTCCAACAGTGGTTGGAGAAACTGAGCTTGTTCTCTAATATATTGTATGTGGAGTTGGAAAAGGAGAAAATATGAGTAGAAAGACTAAAGCAAGATTCTTAATGCTAGGATTAGGAATATTTAAAATAATTAATTGGTTAACTGTAGTAGGTGCGGTTGTTTTTGGATGCTATGGTTTTGTAAAGATGGTGATTAAATCAGCTGAGGGCGAGAGCGATGGTACATTTATTGTTGTGGCCATAGTTTGTTTGGTAGTAAGCCTAATTACAGGTGGATTATTTAAATTATTATATAAAAAATGTATAGTGATGGATGTATTAAATCAAGAATTGCAGGGCTGCAAATGGTCTGCAAATGATGGATTTGGACAAGGTTTTATTGATTCAACTATCAGACTTGTTGAGGCTGGAAATAGATACAAGTCAGAGGATATGCTCATTGGTGAATACAAAGGATGTCATTTTGAGCAAGCAGATGTTTCTATTAATAATGTTATATATGAAAAAGTTGGGTATGGTAGACACAGACACACTAAGGTCAGAGTTTATAAACATTTTAAGGGTAGAATGATTGTTATGGATAGTCCGGTTGCGGTGAAGAAACCTGTGTATGTATATTCATATACCTTTGAACATAGGTATACAGGTCTTTATGACCAATTGACATCAGATGGAACTAAGGATAAGGTTTTTGATGATTTATTGGATGTAAAGGTACAAAGAGGTGGAAGTGCAAGGACAATATTAGATGATAAGATGAAAAAGGCTTTGCTTACAACATACAATAAGTATAATGATATGGCTGTACATTTTGAAGAAAGTAGAATGTATATTGCAATTAATACAAAGGAAGATGTATTTGATTGGAGATGGATTAGAGGCTTAAGTTTAGAAAAGAAATTGAGGCTAATAGAAATCAAATTCGTGTTATTAAAGATATAATAGATATACTTGATCAGCAGATTGAAAATGAGAAATCAAGTAATATAGAATCTAAACAGATAGAGGAAATGTAATGATTAGAGAAGTTTCATTAAAAGATATATCGGATGGCAGAACCTATGGGTTAAATGATATGGTGAAAGTTGATACAAATGGTTGTCAAGGTTGCCACAAATGTTGTACAGGGATGGGTAATTCTATAGTTTTAGACCCTTATGATGTATGGCAGATTAAGATGGGATTGAATAAGCAATTCCAAGAGTTGCTTAATGAAGGTTGTATAGAACTTAATATGGTAGATGGTCTGATACTTCCTAATTTAAAGATGGGAGAAGATGAAAGGTGTGCTTTTTTAAATGAAGATGGAAGGTGTTCCATACATAGACTTAGACCTGGGATTTGTAGAATATTTCCTTTGGGAAGAATATATGAAGAAGGCGATTTTAAATATTTCTTGCAAAAAGACCAGTGTGTTAAAGAAAATCGAGCTAAGGTAAAGATAAAAAAGTGGATTGATATAATGCATATATCAGAAAATAGGGAGTTTATAAATGCTTGGCATGGTTTTATAAAAAATGTAGGTGAGAAGAATATTGACCTGAGAAATTCGGGGCGTGGAGAGAGTATTAATGACATTGCAATGTATGTTTTAAATGAATTTTTTGTAGTTGATATAATAGACACTAAGCAAATAAATGAAGCCAGAGAGGAAAATTTTTATAAGACTGCAATAGAAAGAATTAGCATTGCTAAAGAAGTTATTAATAAATTAAATTAATATTAATTAAAGGAGATATATTATGCTTGGAATTATTGGTGCAATGGATGAAGAAGTTAGTAAGCTAAAAGAAGTTATGGAAGATGTGGTGATTATGACAAAGGCTTCTATGGATTTTTACAAAGGAAAAATATGTGGTAAAGATGTAGTTGTTGTGCGTTCTGGTATCGGCAAGGTTAATGCTGGAATATGTACACAGATATTAGCAGATTGCTACAATGTAGATGCGGTGATTAATACCGGAATTGCTGGTAGTTTGAATGCTATGATAGACATAGGAGATGTGGTGCTTGCCACTGATACTCTTCAGCATGATATGGATGCTACGGGTTTTGGGTATGAACCAGGAGTAATTCCAAGAATGGAGACTTCAACCTTTGTTGCAGATGAAAAACTAAGAGAATTAGCAAAAGAATGTTGCGAGAGGGTTAATTCTGACATTAAGGTGTTTGAGGGAAGAGTTGTAAGTGGAGATCAATTTATATCTGACAAGGCAGTTAAAGAAAGAATCACAACGCAGTTTGCAGGATATTGTACAGAGATGGAGGGCGCTGCCATTGCCCAAGCTGCTTATCTTAATGGTATACCATTTCTTATTATAAGAGCTATCTCGGATAAGGCTGATGACAGTGCAACTGTTGATTATCCTACATTTGAAGCTAAAGCTATTGAAAATAGTGTTAAGCTTATGAAGGAAATGATTGCAAATTACTAAATAGAAGGGAGAGCCATAGCTTTATGGCAAATATATTATGGAAAAAATTGCAAGTTTTACAATAGATCACACAAGACTGTTGCCTGGAATATATGTTTCAAGGAAAGATAATGTTAATGGAAATGTTATAACAACATTTGACCTTAGAGTGACAAGACCAAATTATGAGCCTGTTATGAACACTGCAGAAATTCATACTATAGAGCATCTGGCTGCAACATATCTGAGAAATCACAATGATTATAAAGAAAAAACTATATATTTTGGTCCTATGGGATGTAGAACAGGATTTTATCTATTGCTGGCTGGAGATTATGAGTCCAGTGATATTCTAGAGCTTATAAAAGAAATGTTTGAGTTTATAAGTGAATTTGATGGCGAGGTTCCTGGAGCAAGTGCTATGGACTGTGGAAATTATTTGGATATGAATCTTCCGATGGCTAAATATGTAGCTAAGAAATATTTGGATAATGTTTTATATAATGCTACCGAAGAAAATTTGATATATCCAAAGTAATATATATAAATAAAGGAACAATGTGTGAAAATGAAAAATACCATCTTTACTGAATGAACAGTAAGGATGGTATTTTTTTGACTAAAATTTGGTAAAGATTAACCGTTATGTTATCTGTTCTTTTATCCGATAAATAATATAAGGTGTATTTTGTGATTTGGTATTAATAAAGTACAAAATAGCCTATTTGTCTAAAAAAAACAACTATATTTTGTATAAATTACTAAAAAAGTATTTTATTTTATAAAACAATGTGCTAAAATTGTAAAATAGTATGAGTAATTATGGGTAAGTGTAATTATTTGTACATTAATTATGAACTAATTTTACTAAATATAGAAGAAAGACCTTAAGAAAGGGATAAGAGGTGCGAAGATGAATTTCAAAGACAAATTAACAAGAAAACTTCTTGAAACTGGAAAAAAACATAGGTTGCTGGTATATCCAACATTGGCATTGGTTGCAATCATAACAGCAATATCACATGCTGTATATTGGGGCAGGGGTAATGGTAAGCGTTTTGTGGCGTCTACTATGATTATGGTTATGCTTGTTACTCAATCTTTGTTCCTCACATCATCTGCTAATGTTGAGACTGATGAAGGACAAACTGGAGAAACCACCGAGATAATTGTAGAAGTTCCGGGCACAGTTGATATGGATACTACCGAGGAGGTTCAAATAGTTACAGACGAACCAACTACTGAAAGTACGACTATAGATATTCTCACATCAGACGATGTAGAGCAACTTGGAACTGATGATACACAGACTGATATTGAAGAGAATTCCACTGTTGCAGAGACTGATGTAATAGTTAATGAAGATCAAACGTTGACAGAGGATGGTAAACAGGAAGAAAGCAGTGATGTAGCAGAAGTAGAAAGTGAAGATGCTGTTGATACAACAGAGGCTACAAATCAAAATAATGAACTTGTTGTTAACACTCAGGTTAATTTATTAGGAGATGGAGAAACTACAACAGGGCATACTATTTATCTTTACAGAGTGGATGAAAAAGGTGCTACTTATAGAGTGCCATACGGATTAGCCGATGATGGCTACACTGACAATGGCAATGGAACCGTATCTTTTTACATACCTACTACTGCACAGGCGATTAATTGGGCAACATCAGGACAGGATGATACTTATTTCTCGTGCTTAGGTGTCTATGCTTCAAGTGATTGTACAGGTGTTAGTGTAGCTGGACAGAATGTAACTGTAACAAAAATTGATAATGGTATATATTCATTTTACTTCAAGTTAACTAGAGAAAAATATCCTGTATATATATCTGTTGGTAATGAAACCTTTACTGATGAGTGTATAGTTTCAGCAGGTAGAACAGAGGGTGATATAAATCCCGTAGCAACCTATACTGTTAAGGCTGCAGATGCTAAACCATACACAGGAGGAGTTAACGGAGGAGCATATGCTTGGGGTAAGAATTATAATGGTGTAAATTATAATGGTAGCTTTTATGCTGTAGGATCAGAAATTTCAATATCAGTACCTGAAGAAAATCTGACAGGTGTAAATATGGATGCAAGCTGGACTTCACAGATGGTTACAGTTAATTATGATTTTGTCAGTGATACTGATACTCATATTACAATAGATGGAACTGATGGTACTACAAAAACTTATTATTATGATTCAGAGATAACTCCAATCACTAAAGAAGAACTTAAGACAACTAATGAAGGATATTACCTCAGTGGTTGGACAGATGGAACAAATAATTACAGCGCAGATGGAACTAAGATCAATTCCGCTGATATATCAGTTAAAAATACACCTGAAAATATTAAGGCAGACCCTAATATGGTTGGTAAAACACTTACAGGTGTGTGGACATATAAAGATAATACTTTGGTAGCTACAGGTAATGCTACAGCAACAGAAGATACTGTTAGCATAGTAGGTACATACGGAGATGAGATTACTTGTACTATTTCAGCACAGTATAAGATGGATGGTAAGTCAAACTTTGGACTTGTTATTCCTGATAGTGAGATAACAAAGCTTAATGCTTATGGATTGTTGGTTACTGCTAATACATCGGAAGGCGGCGTGGTGACATCATATAAGATTTCAGGAAAGCTTACAAACGTAACAGAGGCTTCTGGAATAACCATTCCGCTTACACTTACAGATTATAATAAGCCAGCTGCTGAGCAAACATTTGATAAGAGTATCGTACTTGTTTCTAATCAGAAAGAGGTATCTTTAGATCCTTCAACAATAAAGCACAATAATCATGATGGTGTGCCAAGTAAGCCATATGATGGTAATACCAATATATTGGTAAATAATCAGGCTGAGGTTTCAGGCAGAGTTGGAGCTGATCAGGTATATGTGACATTTAATGCTAGTGCCACTTTAGATGATGCAAACGCAGGAGAGGGTAAAGCAATAACTCTTAAAAATGTAGAACTTGCTGGTGCGCAAGCTTCTATGTATAAGCTAACAGATTTAACAGACGGAACTACAACAGTTAAAGTTAATGGGGTGGCTATAGTAACTAAAATCCCTGTATCTGTTGTAACAAGTCTTGCAGAGGGATCAAGTGATTCGATTTTATTTGGACAACAAACACCTGTATATACAGTGGATTTAGTAAATCCTAGTCTTCTTGCTCCAGATGACAAAATTAGATATGACGCTTGTGATTCGGCAGCTGCCAAGGAATCATTTTTGAAGCAAGTTGTAGGCTTTACTGGAAATTGGGAAACTACAAGAACTCTTTACAGTCCTGCAGGTTCCTATACAATAACACCAGCTTTCAGTGATTCTGATGTGAATTACTCAGTTAGTGCATCAGGAGTAACAAGCAATTTCACAGTAGGAAGAGAGTCTGGTGAAGGAAAGTATAAGCTTAGTCCAGAACCGATTAATAATTATTATCCAAGTCTTACTATTACAGCTACTGGTGGAACATATGACCAGATAAGACTCATTACTGATGGAGCTGATATAGCGGAGGGTTCAAATCCATCAGACGTAAACAGTAAGTTTTCAGGTTCTGTAACTATTACTGAGGATATGACCAACGGAACTATTATGTTCCAGATGTTAGATGTAGATACAGGAGCAATAACTTATCCAGTAACTCTTACAGGTATTAATATTGATAGTACAGGTCCTGAACTTGTAAGCTATTCAGTATCTCCTAATGTAAGTTACTTTAACGAGTTCGGATTCGGTGCTTATTACCATGCACAGAATATAGATGGAGTATTGGTAGAGAGTGTTGATATAACATTTGATTATAAGGCAGATGACAGTGCTTGCGACAAACTCATCTATTATTTTGCAGATGAGGAAGGAAATATTAAGAGTGAGTTTAATGGAGAAGTTAAGCTTAACAAGAATGCTATAACAGGTAACTACACAGCTACAGTTACAATTGGTACAGGAGTATCAGGTCAGCTTGTAGTATATGCATTAGATACAACTGGTAATCCATCCCCACAAAGTAAGGTTAAGCTTAATGAAGCTATTAACTTTATCAAGGAAGGACAGTCAGCAGCTAATTATTATGAATGGATGATTGAGAATACAATTAATTCTGCAGACATTGTTGTAACAGATGCTAACGGTAATGGAACAACAACAGGTGTATGGTACAATGGACTTAACTTCAACGTACTTGCAGCTGATTCAGAAAGTGGTGTTAACAAGATAATTTGGAGTATTACTGATCCAACAGGAACTGTTACGCCAATTACAGAGAATGCACATGATAGCGTATCTTTAGTAATTAGTCAAAATAAGAAAGGTGAAGCTACGGCATACGGAAAGCTCACTGCATATGATTTCAATACATCAGTATCAGGAGAAGATGCTTTAGTTGGCGAGTACTATGTAAGTGCAGTCTTATATGATAATGCTGGTAACAACGTAGCATTAGAAGAAAAGGGACCATTCCTCTTTGATGGAAAAGCACCAGTTATAAGTTGTGATAACTATGAGGCAAATGGTGATGAATACCTTTCAGGTGTTGTATTTGAGTTTGAAGTTACTGAAGGTGAAAACGAGAGTGGAGTAGCATCAGTACAGTTATATTATGGTTCTGAAAGCGAAGAGACACTTCTTGGAACTTGGGGACCACAGGAAGGATATTCTAAGGATATTACTTCAAATGGTACATATGTTGTAGTGGCTACTGATGTGGCTGGAAATGTATCAAAGAAGGAAGTTACTTTCAGTGGAATATCAGATGTAATCCCTGAAACACCAATTATAAATGTTGAAGGTGTTGTTGGTAATGATGGATGGTATAAAGAAAAAATGCCAACAGTAACAATACTTTCACAAGATACAACAAGTGATGGAGTACCAGTTACAACAACATACAAGGTGGTTGTTGATGGTAATCAGTTACAATCTGTAGTTGAGAGTGAATCAGAGAAAATTGATATAACAAATGAAGGTACAGTTGTAGTAGAAGCATGGAGTAAGAGTAAAGCGAATTGCGTAAGTGATACTGCAACAGAGACAATAAAGATAGATATTAATGGTCCTGATATTACAATTACTGATTCTACAGTAGATTCTGATGGAAATACAGTAATCGAGTTTACAGTTACTGATGAAGTAAGTGGTGTGGACAAGGATGAGGTATATGTAAATGGAGAAAAGATTCAGGTAACTGAGGATAATGGTGTTATAACAGGTTCATTTGTTGCAAATAGTAGTCAAGGTTACAGCATAGTAGCCAAGGATATTGCAGGTAATGAATCAGAGCCTGAGGAGTTTGTACCACTTACTCTTAAGGCTAGCCCAGTAATTAATATTACTCCTACAGGAGCATATATTGAGGCTAAGGTAATTCAGGGAACAAACCCAATATCAGATTGTTACATTGCTTACAAGAAAGCTACTGACAAGAATTACGACACAGCATTAAGTAACAAACATAATGAAGACTATGGTGTTAGTATGGATTATACATTCAGAAACCTTCAGTCTGATACAGTATATGATTATAGAATTTATGCTATAGCATCTAATTCTAATGAAGTTCAGGTGATTGAGGGAAGCTTCAAAACAGCAGATCTTTCATCAACAGCGACAGTATACGGTACTGTAACTTATGCGGATGATCTTCCTGATGCATATAGAACATATCCTGTTTATGTAGCACTATATGAAGGTAATACTGTTATTGCAGGCGTTCAGCTTAATGAAGAAGATGATAATGATTACATTTTCAAGAGTCTTGCTGATGGAAATTATAGAATTGTTGCAACTAACGGAATGCTTAGTGAAGTTAGTACAGTAACTGTAACAGATGGCGGTATTTCATATCCTAAGGATTATGCATCTAATGGTGGAATTCATTTTGTATTAGATGGACTTAGTACAGATGTAGTTGTAGAAGATAATTCAATAAATATTACAGCTGATGGACTTGATAAGATATATAATACTGCTCTTTACAATGGTAATGTTACAGATGAAGATCTTGAAGTTGTAGCAGCTGGTGGAACAGTAAATATTACACTTTATGCTAACTACATCAATGTAAGTGAACTTGATAATACTACAGAAAGTATATTTATTGATAAGATAGGTAAGAATGGAGTTATTGAGAGATACATTCAGCTTTATGTAGTTAAAGAAGTAAGAGATGTTGATGGAAAGCTTGTAAACGGAACACCATCTAATATTACAAGACTTGCAGAACCTGTTACTGTATCATTCCCACTTGGAGATTTGGCTGGACAGAAGATTTATGTGGCATCAGTTCATAATAGTGGAAGTGACTACACATATATTAACTGGGCAGGATCAGATATATCATTGTCAAAGAATTATGTAACTATAACAACTGACAGATTCTCAGTATATGCACTTTATAGAATTATTGAAACTAAGAAAGAATATACAGTAAAATGGGTTGATGGTGATGGAAATATAATGAAGACTGAAACAGTTGTTGAGGGAACTTCAGCCACACCACCAAAAGAAACACCTAAGAAGTCAGAGACTGATAAGTATACATATACTTTCTCAGGATGGGATACAGATTACAAGTCAATTAAGAAAGATACAATTATTTCAGCTTGGTTTGTTGCTAAGGAAAAGGAGGTTAAGCCACCTACAACCGAGGCACCTTCTAATAATAACAACAAGCCATCAGTGGATAATAAAGATGATGGTAAAGCTGAAGATATAACCAAGGAACCTACTAACTACCCATATATGGGTTCAGGTTTATCACCACAAACAGGTGATGAGGCTCCAATTATTGCACTTGGTGCTCTTATGTTGTTGTCGGCAACAGGAATGTTGTTAATAAACAAAAAAAGAAAAGAAGATTAAATAAATTAGGCATAAATTACCATACATAATATTTTTAGTATTTCAAATAATACTATCAAGACAACAAAGTCTTAAAAAATATTTGGAGGTAAATTAAAATGTCAAACACAAATTCAAACAATTATGCTGCACCAAATGCTAAGGAAGCAATGAATAAGTTTAAGATGGAGGTTGCTAGTGAGCTTGGCGTAAATCTTAAGCAGGGTTACAATGGTGACTTAACTTCTCGTGAGAGTGGTTCAATTGGTGGAGAGATGGTTAGACAGATGATTAAGAGACAGCAGGAGCAGATGTCAAATAAGTAATTTATTTGATAAAAGCTTGATGTAATCATCATAAATAAGGCTTGTTTAATTATATGTGATTTTTTTAGAGATTATTGCATATATATTAAACAAGCCTTAATTTTTGTTTTTGTGTTGCTGAATTAAACTAATAGGATAGTATTTTCTAAAGTATATTTAGTGAAAAAATATAGACTTGTCTTAATTCTTGTGTTATAATCCAAGGAATAGTGCGTTTTGCAATATAAGGAGGAAAGACAAATGAGTTTATCAGTTGAAAAATTAGAAGGAAGCATGGCTAAGCTCACTATTGAGGTGCCAGCAGAAGAATTTGAAAAGGCAATGACAGCTGCTTACCACAAGCAGAAGAATCAGATTGCTATTCAGGGCTTTAGAAAGGGTAAAGTACCACAGGCTATGATCGAGAAGATGTATGGTCCAGAAGTATTTTATGATGAGGCTGCAAATAGACTTATTAATGAGTACTATCCAAAGGAATTAGAAAACTGTGAGGAAGATGTTGTTTCTAACCCAGAGATAGATGTTGAGCAGATTGGTAAGGGTAAGAGCTTTATATTTACAGCTGTAGTGGCAATTAAGCCAGAGATTAAGCTTGGTGAGTATAAGGGCGTTGAGATTGAGAAGATTCCTACAGAGGTAACTGAGGATGACATTATGGCTGAGATTTTAAAGGCTCAGAAGGAAAACTCTAGAACAGTTCCAGTTGAAGATAGAGCTGCACAGCTTGATGATGAAGTTCTTATTAATTTTGATGGATATATGGATGGAGTTGCATTTGAAGGTGGTAAGGGTGAGAACTATAAGCTTACACTTGGCTCACATTCATTTATTGATACATTTGAGGATCAGATTGTTGGCAAGAACGTTGGTGACAGCTTTGATGTTAATGTTACATTCCCAGAGGAGTATCATGCAGCTGACCTTGCAGGTAAGCCAGCAGTATTTAAGGTTGATCTTCTTGGAATTAGTGCAATTGAGTTACCAGAGTTAGATGATGATTTTGCATCAGAGGTATCTTCATTCGATACTTTTGCTGAGTATAAGGAAGATGTTAAGAAGGTTCTTGAAGTTAAGAAGGAGAAGGAAGTAAAGTCAGAGAAGCAGGCTAAGATTCTTGAGAAGCTTGCAGAGACTGCAGAAGTTGAAATTCCAGAAGCTATGATTGAGTACAACCAGGAGAAGATGTTTGCCGAGTTTGAGCAGAGCATGATGTATCAGGGTCTTCAGATGGAGCAGTACTTAAAGCTTACTAATACTTCAAAAGAAGAGTTACTTGAGAGAATTAAGCCAGATGCAATTGCAAGAATTAAGACAGGTCTTATTCTTGAAGAGGTTGTTAAATTAGAAGGCATTACAGCTACTGATGAGGAGTTCGAGGAGCAGCTTAAGAATATGGCGAACGCTTATCAGATGGATGTTGAGAAGATTAAGGAAATCATGGGAGATAAGGAAGCTGAGTCAGTTAAGAAGGATGTATGCTCAAGAAAGGCTCTTGATTTCTTAGTTGAAAATTGCAAGGAGGTATAATCCATGTCATTAGTGCCTATGGTAGTAGAGCAAACCAGTAGAGGCGAGCGCTCATATGATATTTATTCAAGATTATTAAAAGATAGAATAATATTTTTAGGGGATCAGGTTAATGATGCTACAGCAAGTCTTGTTATAGCACAGCTTCTGTTCCTTGAATCTGAGGATCCTAATAAGGATATAAGCCTTTATATAAATAGTCCTGGTGGCTCAGTAAGTGCAGGTATGGGTATATACGATACGATGAATTATATTAAGTGTGATGTATCAACAATCTGTGTTGGTATGGCTGCAAGTATGGGAGCATTTCTTCTTGCAGGCGGAGCTAAAGGAAAGAGATATGCACTTCCTAATTCAGAGATAATGATACATCAACCTTTAGGTGGTACAAAAGGTCAAGCTTCTGATATTAAGATTCATGCTGACCACATTATTAAGACAAGAACAAAGCTTAATACATTGCTTAGTGAAGCTACAGGAAAGCCACTTGATATAATAGAAAGAGATACTGAAAGAGACAATTTCTTAAGTGCACAGGAAGCTTTAGAATATGGTCTTATTGATCATGTTGTAACAAACAGACAATAAATTTAAAGAGGTGGCTTATATGGCTAATCGTACAGACGATAGGAAGAAACCTAGATGTTCCTTTTGTAATAAAACACAGGAGCAAGTAAGAAAGTTAATAGCAGGTCACAATGTGTATATATGTGATGAGTGTGTTGATATTTGTTCTGAGATTATTCAAGATGAATTCGAAGATGATTTTATTGACACAGATATTAATCTCTTAAAGCCAAAGGAGATTAAGGAATTCTTGGATGATTATGTTGTTGGCCAGGAAGCAGCTAAAAAGGTACTTTCTGTGGCAGTATACAATCATTATAAGAGAATTCTTGCTGAGAAGGATTTCGATGTAGAACTTCAAAAGAGTAATATCATTATGATAGGACCAACTGGTTCAGGAAAGACTTATCTTGCACAAACACTAGCAAAGCTACTTAATGTTCCTTTTGCTATTGCAGATGCAACAACTTTGACAGAGGCTGGATATGTTGGTGAAGATGTAGAAAACATTCTTCTTAAGTTAATTCAGGCTGCAGACTATGATGTAGATAGAGCGCAGTGTGGAATTATATACATTGATGAAATCGATAAGATTACAAAGAAATCTGAGAATGTTTCTATTACGAGAGACGTGTCTGGAGAAGGTGTACAGCAGGCTCTTCTTAAGATTATTGAGGGAACTGTTGCTTCTGTTCCACCACAGGGCGGACGTAAACATCCACAGCAGGAATTTATTCAGATTGATACAACTAATATTTTATTTATCTGTGGCGGTGCATTTGAAGGCATGGATAAGATAATTGAAAATCGAGTTGGTAAAAAGTCAATCGGTTTTAACGCCAATGTAATATCTAAAACAAAGGAGCAAGATAATGAACTACTTAAGCTTGTTCAGCCAGGTGATTTTATAAAGTATGGTCTTATTCCAGAGTTTATAGGTAGAGTACCAGTGTCAGTGACTTTAGATTTACTTGACGAGGAAGCCTTGGTAAGAATCTTATCAGAGCCAAAGAGTGCAATATGTAAGCAGTACATGAAACTTTTTGAATTAGACGGAGTTGAGCTTGAGTTTGAACACAAGGCTTTACTCGCTATAGCTAAGGAAGCTATGGAGAGAAAGACAGGTGCTAGAGGACTTAGATCAATCATCGAAAAGGTTGTTATGGACCTTATGTATGAGATTCCTACTGATGAATATATTGAGAAATGTGTTATTACAGAGGAAGTTGTGACAGATGGTGCAGATCCAATTGTTACTTATTCTGATAAACCAAGAGCTAAGAAGAATAACTTCCGTAGACATATTAGAACAAGCAGTGCGGATAGCATAGCTTAAGATTTGGTGGTGAATAGCATTATACAAGCTATTCACCATTAATTTTACAAAGAAGAAAGCTTATAATAGCTTTGGAGGATTTAAAATGGTTATAAAAAGTGCCGAATTAGAAACTGTATGTGGTATAACAAGCAAGCTACCAGAGAACGAATTACCAGAGATAGCATTTGCTGGAAAATCAAATGTAGGAAAATCATCTTTAATTAACGGTCTGCTTAATCGTAAATCTCTGGCTAGAACTTCATCGTCTCCCGGAAAGACTCAAACTATCAACTTCTATAATATCAATAAAGAATTATATTTTGTTGATTTACCGGGATATGGATATGCCAAGGTTTCTATGGAGATAAGAAATAAGTGGGGAAAGATGATAGAGAAGTATCTCAATACTTCAAAACAGCTTAAGACGGTGTTTTTGCTTATTGATATTAGACATGCTCCAGGGGAAAATGACGTGACTATGTACGACTGGATTGTGGCAAATGGATATAGACCTGTAATTATAGCTACAAAGCTTGATAAAATTAAAAGAAGTCAGAAGGATAAGTGTATTAAGATAATAAAAGAAAAATTAAATCTTACTCCTGACACAAAAATAATCCCCTTTTCCGCAGTTTCAAAACAAGGAAAAGAGGATATATGGAATCTTATTCAGTCAACCATAGCTGATTGATTAGATATTCGTAAATTGATGAACTTTTGCCACGCCAATTGTTGCAAATAGTTTCAGCCTGTGACTTAGTTGGTACATCGAATTTTAAATCTATAAGTGTTTCTCGACGGTCTTTAATAATACACTGAACGGTGTACCAGTTAGAGTCATTGTAAAAATAATCAGCAAATATCTCCGATTCGTTTTTTACATTTATTTTTTCCTGTGATAGATATTCCAAAATATCCTGTTTTATTGCATATGGTAAACGATTTTCAAAGTAGGAGAGCGCTTCTTCACCTTGAGTTGTAATTTTGTAATGGATAGTATCTCTTATTGTGTCAGTGGATATGAAGTCGCTACTAATCATTTCACTAAGGGCTTCGTGAAGATTGAATAGATTAGTATATCCTTTACCAACTACAAAGTTTGATATAAGTGTATTAGTCATTGTATAATCTGTTCTATCAAGCATAAACAGGACAATGAGTTTATATAATAGTAAACCTTCCATAAGTTTCCTCCTTGGAAAAGAGATATTGTTATTATAAAACAATATAATAAGTAAAATCAATGTATAATGAAAATATATTTTTTGGTTTACCTTTTATAATTCATGTGTTATTATAAAACTGTTTAAATGGTTATATGAATGTTTTCTATAGATTAGTTCTTAATTTACCCCCCAAATGAGTAAATTACATATATAAAAGGAGTTATTATGGATTTTAAAAATATGTCAATAGCTGACTTAAGACAATATGCCAAGGATAAGGGGATTAGAGGTGTTTCTGCACTAAAAAAACCAGAATTAGTTGACCTGCTTGAGAAGGTAGAGATGATGACTGGAAAAAACTCTACAGCAGAGAAAGATATAAAAGTTCAAGCTACAGAAGATGTTAAAAATGTAGATACTGTGGAAGAAAATGATGGTTCTAGGTCAAATCGAAGTGTAGAGTCAGATACATCCCCAATAATGGTATATGATGGACAAGAATATACTGCAGACCAAGATAGTGGTAAGATGGCATATGGTATCTTAGAAGTTATGGAAGGATATGGTTTTATAAGAAGTGATAATTACCTTCCAGGAGATAAAGATATATATGTAGGTTCCCAACTTATTAAAAAATTTAATATGAAGAAAGGTGATATTCTAGAGGGACCAATTAAGATAAATGATCAAGGTAGCAAATTTAGCGCCCTGTTATATGTAAAGAGCATAAATGGAATGCTTCCGTCAGAGGCGGCTAAGAGAATTCCTTTTGAGCAGCTTACACCTATATTTCCAGATGAGAGAATTAGACTTGATCAGCCAGGGGCTCCAGTATCTATCAGAATAGTGGATTTACTTTCGCCTATAGGAAAGGGACAGAGAGGTATGATTGTTTCACCACCTAAGGCTGGTAAGACAACTCTTCTTAAGTCTATTGCAAAAAGTATTAGTACACAAAATAGAGATATGCATATGATAGTCCTTCTTATTGATGAGCGTCCAGAGGAAGTAACAGATATAAGAGAGTCCATAGAGGGTGAAAATGTAGAAGTAATTTATTCTACATTTGATGAGCTTCCAGAGCATCACAAAAGAGTGTCCGAGATGGTTATGGAAAGAGCCAAAAGACTTGTAGAGCATGGAAAGGACGTAGTAATACTTCTTGATAGTATCACAAGACTTGCGAGAGCGTATAATCTTACAGTTCCACCAAGTGGTAGAACACTTTCCGGAGGACTTGATCCAGCAGCTCTTCATATGCCTAAGAAGTTTTTTGGTGCAGCTAGAAATATGAGAGAAGGCGGAAGCCTAACTATTTTAGCAACTGCCCTTGTTGAGACAGGAAGTCGTATGGATGATGTTGTATTTGAGGAATTTAAAGGAACTGGTAATATGGAGCTTGTTCTTGATAGAAAGCTTTCTGAGAAGAGAGTGTTCCCAGCTATTGATATAGCAAAATCAGGAACAAGAAGAGATGACTTGCTTCTAGACTTGGACGAGCAAGAAGTTGTAAATGGTATGCATAAAGCATTTGCTGGAGTGAGGGCAGAAGAAGCAATAGAAGAGGTACTTAAGCTTTTTGTTAGAACTAAGGACAATAAAGAGTTTGTAAATACTGCCAAGAAGCTATTTGTTAAAAAGTAGAATAAAATATGCTATAATTTAAAAAAAGTACTTGAAATGTTGGCATTGCTATGCTAAAATGTCATTTGTTGTGAGTATGAAGAATCAAGGCGTTTGCCTGTTCTCATAGAGTAATTTTATTTGTAAAGAGGTGAAAAACATGAGAGAAGGAATCCATCCAGATTATTATCAGGCAAAGGTTGTTTGTAACTGTGGTAACGAGTTCGTAACTGGTTCAACAAAGGAAGATATCCACGTTGAAATTTGTTCAAAGTGCCACTCATTCTACACTGGTCAGCAGAAGGCTGCACAGGCTCGTGGTAGAATTGATAAGTTCAACCGTAAGTACGGTGTTCAGGCATAATTTACTGAATAATACGACATATAAGGCTTGTTACGCTTACGTAGCAAGCCTTTTTAACATTATTAAGGAGAATTCAATTTGGGACGAGTTAGTATTGGCGGTCAGGCAGTTATAGAAGGCATAATGATGAAAAACGATGACAAATATGCCATCGCAGTTAGAAAGCCTGACAAGGAAATCGAAGTTAAATTAGAAAGCTACACTCCTTGGGCAAAAAAAGGTGCTATATTTAGAATGCCAATTGTAAGAGGTGTGTTTAATTTTGTAGAGTCTCTGGTTATAGGAATGAAAACCCTTATGTATTCAGCAGAATTTTATGATGAGGACGAAGAGGTAAAACCTAAGAAAGAGAAGAAAAGTAAGAAGAATAAATCGGATAAGAATTCTACAGATGGAATTGAAACAGTTGATGAAAAAGCGTTAGAATCAGATAAAGATAATAAGAAAAAAGAGACATCTGATGATGCGCTTATGATTGGTACGGTTGCATTTTCCCTTGTTTTAGCTATAGGTTTATTTATGCTACTTCCAGCATTTATAGCATCGCTTTTAGACGGTGTGATTAAGAATCACTTTTTGCTTGGACTTGTTGAAGGTGTAATAAGACTAATTATATTTTTAATATATGTGGTGCTTATTTCTATGATGGAGGATATTAAGAGAACCTTTATGTATCATGGCGCAGAGCATAAATGTATTAATTGTTTGGAATCAGGCAAGGATTTAACAGTGGAAAATGTTATGGCATCAACTAGATTTCATAAGAGATGTGGAACTAGCTTTTTGTTCATAGTTATGATAGTAAGTATTCTGGTATTTATGTGTATTAGAACCGAAACAGTATGGCTTAGACTTGGTCTTAGAGTATTACTAGTTCCGGTTATTGCAGGAATATCATACGAATTTATCAGATTTGCGGGAAGACATGACAACTGGATTGCAAATGTTCTTAGTAAACCAGGGTTATGGGTTCAAAAGCTTACTACTAAAGAGCCAACACCAGATATGGTTGAGGTTGCTATTATGGCGGTTGAGGGAGTTCTTGATTGGAGAGCTTATCTTGAAGAGCAAAAAAACGCATAGAATAGTTGAATTATGTAATCGGTGGGTAGAGCTTCAGAATTGTAGGTTTTCTACAGGGAATGATAATTATAGCTGTATTAGTTTAAATTAGGCTATAAGGAGAATAGTTATGAAGTTAAAGGATTTGATAAAATACGGCGAGGAGACCTTGAGAAACGCAGGTATTGAAGGATATGCTAATGATGCAAAACTTCTTGCTATGTTTATATTTGACTTGGATTATACAGGGATATTTATGAAATTATATGATGATATATCTATTGATGACGAGGAATCATATAAAGATGTTATAGATATTAGAAGTACTCATTATCCTTGTCAATACATCCTTGGAAGTCAGGATTTTATGGGATATACCTTTAGATGTGCAGAGGGTGTCCTTATTCCAAGACCCGAAACTGAGATTTTAGTGGAAACAGCCTTGCAGCTTACAGAGGGCTATAAAGAGATTAAAGCCTTAGACATGTGCTGTGGAACAGGCTGCATAGGAATTAGTTATAATCTTAAGAGAATAGAAGCTGGTTATACCAATGATTTTGTTCAGCTGGCTGATATATCAAAGGAAGCCATAGAATTAAGTAAAGAAAATGTATTTAATCTTGGTGCAAAATGTGATATAGTAAGGACTGACTTGTTTGAAAACATAGAGGATTCATTTGATATTATAATGTCTAATCCACCATATATTCCTACAAAGGATATAGAAGGCATTATGGAAGATGTCAGAGAATATGAGCCACGACTTGCCCTAGATGGTATGGAGGATGGTCTATACTTCTATGATAATATTATAAAAAGAACTGACAGATACCTTAGAAGAGATGGTATCTTAGTATTTGAAATAGGTTATAATCAGTACCAGGATATAAGGGAGCTGCTTATTAATAAAGGATTTACAGATGTAAGTGTTAAGAAGGATTATGCCGGACTTGACAGAGTAGTTATTGCCAGGAGGTAGGAGAGAAAATGTTTGATAGATTAGAGGATTTGGTTGCAAGATTAGACGAGATACAGATTTCCCTTAGTGACCCATCAGTTATTTCGGATCAGGATAAGTTTAGAAGACTTATGAAGGAACAGGCTGAGCTTGCACCTATAGTTGAGAAGTACTTAGAGTACAAGAATGCAAAACAGACTATAGAGGATAGTCTTATGCTACTTGATGAGGAAAGTGATGAGGAGCTTAGAGAGCTTGCTAAGGAAGAGTTAAATGATGCTAAGGCACAGGTAGAGACTTGTGAGCAGGAGTTAAAGATTCTTCTTCTCCCTAAGGACCCTAATGACGACAAGAACGTTATCGTGGAAATCAGAGCAGGTGCAGGTGGAGATGAGTCAGCACTTTTCGCTGCTGAGATTTATCGTATGTATGTACACTACTGTGAGGGTAGACGTTGGAAGATAGAGACCATGGAAGTGGAGGAAATCGGTATCGGTGGTATGAAGTCAGTATCATTTATGGTTACTGGTAATGGCGCATACTCAGTGCTTAAGTATGAGAGTGGTGTACACCGTGTACAGAGAGTTCCAGAGACAGAGTCAGGTGGACGTATCCATACATCAACAATAAGTGTTGCAGTGCTTCCAGAGGCAGAAGAGGTTGATGTTCAGATCGATGAGAAGGATATCCGTATCGATGTAATGCGTGCATCAGGAAATGGTGGTCAGTGCGTCAATACAACTGACTCAGCCGTACGTCTTACTCACTATCCTTCAGGAATTGTAGTTTATAGCCAGACCGAAAAGTCACAGCTTCAGAATAAGGCAAAGGCATTTGCGCTTCTTCGTGCAAAGCTTTATGATATCGAACAGCAGAAGGCTCATGACGCAGAGGCTGAGCTTCGTAAGAGCCAGGTAGGAACAGGTGACAGATCTGAGAAGATTAGAACCTACAACTTCCCACAGGGCCGTGTTACAGACCATAGAATCGGTCTTACACTTTATAAGCTTGATAAGATAATGGATGGAGATATCCAGGAGATAATTGATGCTTGTATCGCAGCAGATCAGGCTGCTAAGCTAGCAAAGATGAATGAAGAGTAATTAAATAATGTTGTCCAGTAAACTGCCACCGGGTAGTGTAATGCAAAAAGCATTCGTTTACACATCGTTAGGTCTTAGAAGATGTGTTGATGAATGCTTTTTTGTTTGAATAGTAAATAGATTAGTAAAAAAAGGAGTTAATATATGAAACTAAAAAATCCATTTAAAGATCTAACAAAATTTGAACTAAGTTTATGGTTAACATCAATAATTGTAATTGTAGTATCTTTCGCCATATCAGGTGGTGATGATATACTTACCATAATAGCCTCCCTTATAGGAGTAACCGCTCTTATATTTGTAGCCAAGGGTTACGTTATAGGTCAAGTTCTTACAGTTGTATTTGCAGTGTTTTATGGAATAATTTCATACTTCTTCAGATATTATGGAGAGATGATAACCTACCTTTGTATGACAGCCCCTATAGCGGTTATGGCGGTTATATCCTGGATTAAAAATCCATATGAGGGAACTAAGGAGGTAAAGGTTAGCCATGTGACCAAGAAACAGGTATTAGTAATGACCACATTAGCTATTGTTACAACCATAATATTCTATTTTATATTAAAGGCTATGAATAATGCTAATCTATTGTTTAGCACCATATCCATAACCACAAGTTTTTTGGCGTCATACCTTACATTTCTTAGAAGTCCATACTATGCAGTTGCTTATTCTGCCAATGATGTAGTGCTTATAGTATTATGGACAATGGCCACTTTAGAGGATAAATCATATCTGCCTATGATACTTTGCTTTATAATGTTCTTAATTAATGACATGTATGGTTTCTTTAATTGGAGAAGGATGAGAATCCGCCAGGAAGAAAAAATATGATAAAACAATTAAAGATTTGACAAAATATTGCATATTTAAACAAGTTACTATTCAAATTATCTATGATAAATGTTATAATAGTAATTGGCGCGACAAACATATAACAAAGGACAAGGTCCTGTGAGGTAAAATAATTTGAGTACTTACGTTATAGCAGATGTTCATGGTTGTTATTCAGAATTTATAGAACTTCTAAAAAAGGTTAGATTTTCTGAAAATGACCGACTTATTGTAGCGGGGGATATCATTGATAGGGGAAAAGAAAGCTATGCCATGCTCCAATGGATGGAGAAGAAATTTGACAATGTAGATTTTATCATGGGGAATCACGATAGAATGTTTGTTGAATCGGTGGCAAAGCTAGCAGATTTTTCAAAGGTTTCTGCAAATATTAAGGAAGCATACAGAGAAGTGAAGATGTATGATCCTAATTTTGACAGATATAAGACTATAAGAGATTTGATTAGAGACCATGGTGTTGGTCTTGCGACTCTTATAAAATGGGCAAAGATAATAAAGAATTTTCCATATACTATAGATTTAAATATCAATGGTAGAGATTATATTGTAGTACATGCAGGATATATGGAAGAAGGGGATTTAAAGGATACAGATATAGATTTAAGTCCTATACTTTCTAGTATGGAAAAGCCTATGAGTGAGCAGAAGTATTTTTATTTGTGGGCTAGAGAAGAAGCCTTGGTTGTGGGAGGTAAAGAGAACACAACTATTATTGCAGGTCATACTCCTACTATTGCGGATAGTGTATTCTTTACTGGTGGTACGGTATTTAAGTATGAAAACAAGGAAAAGAATAGTGTGATATATGATATTGACTGCGGATGTGTATTTAATGGTAAAATACCAGGGGCTAATTTGGCCTGTATAAGACTAGAGGATGAGCAGGTATTTTACTTATATGAGAAAAAACCAGATACATATTATTACGAATAAAAATGCGCCGGGATTATTTCCGGCGTTTTTTTGTTTGTATAAGCTATGGAAATATGAGCAAGTTTGCGTGCTAACCTGTCGGTATGGCGAAAAAAAAGAAAAATTTTTTTGGGGATTTAGGATATTTTTATATTTTCATTCGTGTATTAAGTGAAGGAGGAATGAGAGATGAACTTAAGAGAAGTATTTGAACGTCAACACAAGCGAATATATCGTATAGCTATGTTGATGCTAAACAATGAAGCGGATGCAGAGGATGCAGTGCAAAATATTTTCATAAAATATTATGAAAAAGGCATAGAATTTACTGACGATGAACATGAGAACGCATGGTTTATTACAGTGACTAGAAATTACTGCACTGATATCCTTAGAAGCTATTGGAAGAAACAGGTGGATTTTGGGGATATTCCTGATACACCAGTGGAAGATGGTGAGGAAGAAGGGGAACTTCTATCACACATACGAAAGCTGCCTGATAAGTATCGGGATGTGATTTACCTGTATTATTATGAAGAATACTCTGTTAGGGAAATCTCAAAGATGTTGGATAGAAAAGAAAGCACTATCCAAACTCAGCTTTCAACTGCAAGAGAAAAGCTGAAAAAAATATTAGAGAAGGAGGGAAAGGTATATGCATAAGGACGGATATGATAATGATATTAAGAACAGTTTAGATAAATTAAATCCTACTGCAGAACAGTCAATTGCTATGTGGGAACGACTGGAAAAAACTATAGCCGAGAGAGAAACTTCAAATGTAGCAGATAAAACCACAGATAATGTCACAAAAAGCGAAGCTGCTGTATCCGATGACAAAAACTCAAAAGTTGTTTCTTTTGATTCCTTTGAAAGCAAGAAAAAGCCAAAGAAAGCTGGTAAAATACTTACCAGAGTTGCTGCAGCAATTATGGTGATTTTTGTAGCATTTGGTATAGACAAGGTAACTGGTGGACATGTATATGCGGCAATCAAGGATTTGCTTAATATAGACCAGGGTAGACAGGATGTTGTTGGTAATATAGATGATGATATAGATGAACACTATAATATCTACGCACCAAATATCTACCATATGGACGGTGAAATGCTAGTTTTTGGAGGTCTTAGGGGCTTAATTATTTATGACCTTAATAATAATGTGGTAGCGGGTACAATTGATACTCAGAAAATAGGCTGTGTGTATTTTAATAGTGATACCAAGGAGACACATATAGTTAAGGATGAAGATAAGCTTGTTGTGTTTAATTCTGAGAATGATAAGCCTTATGGTGAGTATTACATTTATAGTCTTGATAATCTTAGTGGTGGTGGATTAGAGCCTGTAGAAACTGGAAATGATACAGAGCTTCTTAATGATTATTATTCTAAATGGATGAACGTATATGAAACCTATGTTGATACATTTGACATGGCACAAGGTAATGATGAGCTAAGAGCTGTTGCTAATGTTGACCACACATATGGTGAATTAAGCTTTTCGTGGGTAGGTTCTTCTGGGGAAAATTGTAATTCATTCCTTGTTGAAGGTGATGAGGTTTATGTATTATACACTTATAATAATGGGGATGGTTCTGTAACTACACAGGATATAGATTTATCAAATACTATGACCGAAGCTACAACAGAATCTGCTACAAACACTGAAAATGTAGTATTAACAGAATATGTTTACACGGGTGACAATAAGGCAGTTGAAGCAATATATAATTATATGCGACCTGAATATATGAAGATGTTTGGAGATGAAGGTCAAATTTATATTCCAGCGTATATTATATATCAAGAGGTAGATGCAGGTGATGAATATCTTGTATTTGGTAATTTCTATATACATGGATATAAACTAACTGGAAATATACTGGAGTCTGAAAGTGGTGCATCTATGCCAGGATGTGCACACCTTAAGCGAAATGGGGATGGCTTTGAGGTGATTAATATAGAATTTGCTGGTGATGGTGAATACTACGATTTGGACATCAAGGAGTTTACAAAGGATTATCCTGAGGTTTATGATATGTATTTTGATTATCAGCCAGAGAGAGATGAAGAGATAAGAAAAGAATATATAAGAATGTATGTTACAGATAATAATCTAGCTGTTGAGTATTATAAGGATTATGGCTGGGATCCTATACAATTATTTGATTAATAATATTTTATAAATATAAGAACTGTGAATGATGATGTATCCATATTGAGAAACTGGTCAAATATCATAATTCACAGTTCTTTGTTGTTGACCATGTTCTGTGAATTGTTAGATGAGTATTATATTTTGTATAGGAATATTGCGAATTAATGATAAAAATTATATAATATGTGAATATAATTAGTCAGTAATAATAGGCTACGAATTAGGAGTGAATAATATGGAATCAAGAGTTGAGAAAACCATAGAATTACATAGTAAAGGATATAATTGCGCTCAGGCTGTAGCATGTGCATACTGTGACCTTGTAGGTGTAGACGAGGAAACTATGTTTAAAATGACTGAAGGTCTAGGCCTTGGTATGGGTGGCATGGAAGGAACCTGTGGAGCTGTTACCGGAGCCTGTATATTAGCAGGGATGATGAATAGTACAGGAAATTTACAGTCACCTAATAGTAAGGTGAACACATATAAGTTATCCAGAGAATTAGTTGAGAGCTTTAAGGTGAAAAATGGTAGTGTGGTGTGTAAGGAACTTAAGGGAATTAATACTGGAAAGGTACTAAGACCATGTCCTGGATGCATTGTGGATGCTGCTGAGTTAGTAGAGAAGATATTGTTCTCAGAAGACATTTAAGGAGTTAATCTAATGGCAGAAAAAAGTATTAAAAAAAGAGACTCTGGTATTGAACTTCTTCGAATAATTTCAATTATGATGGTTATAGGTATTCATATATTTTTATATGGAAATTATTATGAATGTGCCAGTAACCAGGGTGGATTTGTAAAGCTTTGTTCTGGGGCTATGAAGCTGATGTTTAGACCAGCAGTGAATATTTTTATTCTGATTACAGGATATTTTATGGTTAAGATGAGATTTGATCTAAAAAAGGCTTACAAGAGAGTTCTAAAAATATACTTGTCAGTGTTGTTTTACTCCGTTGTACTAAGTCTTATTACCTTAGCAGCTGGTTCTAAGTTTTATACCATAGATGGGGAAGTGGCAGAAGTTAAAATCATTATTCTTAAGATGATATTTCCTATAATATCTCAAAATTGGTATTTTATTACTGATTATATTTTGCTGTGCTTGCTGGCACCATTTGTTAACATAGTACTTCAAAATATTAAGAAAAAGGACTACCATGTATTGCTTATAGTAACATCATTTATCATGAGTATATGGTTCCTTTTGTCGGATATAAGAGTAATGGATGAGGTAGTCAGGACCTATGGTTTTGGAGATATTCAGCAAGGGAAGAATGTGTTTTCTTTTGTGTATATTTATATTATAGGTGGATATATTAGACTTCATACTGAGAAAAGAGAAAAGGCTAATCCTACGTATCTGATAGGTGCCTTAGTGTGTTTGATATTTAATGGATTATTAGCTACAAAACTTGATAGTGTATTTGAGCTTGGTGAAATGGTGACATTTTACACTAATCCATTGGTGATTTTAATGGCTGTATGCTTGGTAATGTATTTTAAAGATTTACATTTCCATAGCAAGATAATCAATGCTTTAGCTTCAACTACGTTGGGCGTTTATGCTATTCATGAATTCAAATATATAAGAGAATTAATATGGAATATGTTTGATTTTAGAAAAATAGATTGTTCTAATATGTTTATGAATCTTGTGTATATTGGCAGCATAATTTTTATGGTATTTATGGTGTGTGCGGCTATTGATTTAATGAGACAAGAAATGTTTAAAATGTTTGAGAAAAAAGATAGTAAGACAACAAATGTCATGAGTTAAATGGAGGAAAATATGGAAACAATATATTATATAGTTAAAAGTATAGATGGTGATTATGCCAACTTGGTTAAGGAGGATGAGCCAGGAGGAGAGCCAAAGCTTGTAGCAAGAGCCCTGCTACCAGACAGTATTAGTGAAGGTTGTAGATTAAAATACGAGTTTTTACAGTATGAGATATGTTAGTGTTTAGAAAATTATGTCGTAACAAAACACAAACGTATGAGCAAGTATTAAAATGATGCTTGACATTTTATTTTTTTCGTGCTATTATTCTCTCATAGAAATTCCTATGAGGGAGTAGCAGACGTCAAGGGCGTAATAAGTCAACATCCTGGCCGAAAGGTCTGGCTTATTTTAAATTGCGAGACTCATGTATTGCTAATAAAGCTATACGTGTGTCTTATTTTTTATGATTTTAACCGGGTATAGCAGTTAGCGTACCCGGTCTTTTTGCGCGTTGCAATGAGCCGTGCACAGATGAGCTGAATTGTTTGCTGGGAGCTTGCTCGTAAGCAAACATATTCAAGCGAAGATGTATGCGGCGAATGCCGCGACACTGAGCGACACGAAGTGTTGCGATGTGTCAGCACGGCGAGGAGTGACACTGGGCGACACTGAGCGACACTGAGCGACACGAAGTGTTGCGATGTGTCAGCACGGCGAGGAGTGACACTGGGCGACACTGAGCGACACTGAGCACCACGAAGTGTTGCGATGTGTCAGCACGGCGAGGAGTGAATTTCATAAGATAAGAAAGGATGGTAAAAATTATGTTTCTTGAAATCAGCGGAATTAAAAAGCACTTTGGAGAGGGCGATAGCAGAGTAGATGTACTTAAGGGTATCGACCTT
>SVEI01000102.1 GCA_015057445.1 Lachnospiraceae bacterium
GCCTTAGCAACGAGCTATGCACATAAAATAAAACACGCATACACAAGTTTACTTGTATGTATGCGTGTTTTATTTTATGTATATAGCGACTGCGGCGGGCCAACCATGCTTTGCATGGTTGGACTAGCACAGCTCGTTGCTTTCCCATGCAAAGCATGGTTGGACTAGCATTGCTCGTTGCTTCTCCATGCAAAGCATGGTTGGACTAGCACAGCTCGTTGCTCTCTAATACCGATATTTTCTTCTCTTTGTTATCAAAAATCCTACTGTAACCATTAAAGCTAACATTTCTGCCATAATTACTGCATACCATATTCCATCTAACTCAAAGAATATAGGCAAAACCATAACCGCTACCACTTGAAATAGTAATGTCCTAAGAAAGGATATAATAGCGGACACCAATCCATCATTTAATGCTGTAAAAAATGCAGAACCATATATATTAAACCCTGAAATAAGAAATGAAAGTGTATAGATATAAAACCCTCTCTTTGTCATTTCCAAAAGATCCTTATCATATCCCACAAATATATGTGACAAGGGACTAGCTAACCAAAAACCAAGTATGGTCATCAGAATTCCCGCTACTAGTATTATCGTCATACTTTTCTTAAATAAGCTCTTTAGCTCATCTGTATTACCTGCACCGTAATTAAAGCTTACAATAGGAGCACTACCAACAGAATATCCGATAAATGCCGCCACAAATATAAAATTTACATACATTATTACACCATAAGCTGCGACTCCATTTTCCCCTGCCATTTTCAACAACTGAAAATTATACAACATACTTACTAATGACATAGATATATTGGTCATCATTTCTGAACTACCATTTATGCAAGTTTTAATCAAAGCTCCACTATCAAAGCTGGCTTTTCCCAACCGTAAAATACTCTTCTTTGATAAAATAAAATACATAAGAGGAATAAATCCTCCAACCATCTGACTTATCGCTGTTGCCCAGGCTGCTCCAGCCAAATCCTTATTTAATACAATAATTAAGAATGGGTCCAAAACTATATTGGTAAGTCCAGCAGCCACCGTAATTAGTAAACCAAGCTTAGGCTTTTCTGCTGCCACCAAAAAGCTTTGAAATTCATTTTGCAATAAAAAAAATGGCAGGGCAACTGAAAGCACTCTTCCGTACATTGCAGCATCATCCACCATATCCCCTTCAGCACCTAAGAGGATTGCAATAGGTCTCATAAAGATAAATCCCAAAATAGCCAAGACTATACCTATTACCATAGACACATAAATTAGCATAGAAAATACTTCATTGGCCTTTTCCTTATCACCCTCTCCCATTATCTTGCTAACCAGTGCACACCCCCCCGTTCCTATCATAAAGCCTACTGCACCAAGTATCATTGCCACCGGCCAAATTAGGTTTATAGCTGCAAATGGTGTCTTACCAACGAAATTAGATACAAATATCCCATCTACAACTCCATATATTGATGTAAAAATCATCATTATAACCGATGGCAAAGTAAATCTTATCAATTTGCCATAGCTAAAATGACCTGAAAATTTCATTTCCATTTTACTACCTCATAATATAGTTTTGTCTCATAACAGACGTATGCTATTGTAGTTTGTTATGAGACGAAAGTCAACTAAAAAACCCCGTAGATACCTACGGGGTTTTAATTAGCTATAATCTAGTCTTATACTAACTCAAGGATAACAACCATAGCGCCATCGCCACGTCTCTCGCCAACCTTAACGATTCTAGTGTATCCACCCTTACGTGATGCATACTTAGCACCGTACTCATCGAATAACTTAGCAACTAAGTCAACCTTCTTAGTGCCAGCCTTCTTTCCAGCTGCCTCAGTTGGAACCTCAACTACTGGATATAATACCTTAAGCATCTGTCTTCTAGCATGAAGTCTTGAAGGCTGATCCTTCTTAACCTTCTTCTCAACTTCGTCGTACTGAGTAACCTTCTTACCATCTACAACTTCCTTGATTCTCTTGCCGTCTTTGTCCTTCTTAGCAACCTTAGCAGTTACAGTAACCTCATCGAAGTTATCCTTTTCCTTAACTGCAAGTGTTATAAGATGCTCAGCAATCTTACGTACTTCCTTAGCTCTAGCCTCAGTAGTCTCAATCTTTCCGTGGTAAAGTAACTGAGTTACCTGGTTACGAAGTAATGCCTTTCTTGCGTCTGATTTCTTTCCAAGCTTTCTATACATAGCCATAATAAATTTTCCTCCTTACCCTATCGGGTCTTCACTGTGCCTACTATTATTCAGCGTGAGTGGTAATTGTTTATCTTACTCGTCTCCTGACTTAAGTGATAAACCTAAATCCTTTAATTTGCCTAAAACTTCTTCAAGTGACTTACGACCAAGGTTACGAACCTTCATCATATCCTCTGAAGTCTTATTTGTTAACTCTTCTACAGTATTAATACCTGCTCTCTTGAGACAGTTGTGTGAACGAACTGAAAGTTCAAGTTCATCAATGCTCATCTCGAGAACCTTCTCCTTCTCATCGCTTTCCTTCTCTGCCATTACCTCTACTGAGCTAGCAATTTCTGATAAATCGATGAAAAGAGCTAAAAGCTCACTAAGAACCTTAGCAGCAAGGCTTACAGCCTCATCTGGTGCCAATGTTCCATTTGTATATACATCAAGAGTAAGCTTATCATAATCTGTAATCTGTCCAACACGTGTATTCTCTACTGTAAGATTTACACGCTCAACAGGAGTGTAGATTGAATCTACAGCAATAGCATCAATTGATGCATCATAATGCTTATTCTTGTCTGAACCTACGTATCCTCTACCATCAGTAATCATAAGCTCCATCTCTAACTTAGCATCCTTGCCACTTAAATTAGCAATTACTAAATCTGGATTAAGAATCTCAAGATCACCATCTTCAATCTTAATATCACCAGCAGTAACAACACAGTCACCAGCTACATCAATATAAGCACGATAAACCTTCTTAGCATCGCCTGAAATAGCGCTACTCTTATTGTTGTTCTTGATACATAAATTCTTAATATTCATAATTATCTCAGTTACGTCTTCCTTAACTCCAGGAATTGAACTGAACTCATGAAGTACGCCTTTAATAGTTACCATACTAACAGCGGTACCTGGTAATGATGACAACATAATTCTTCTAAGAGAATTACCAAGAGTTGTACCATAACCTCTCTCTAAAGGCTCTACTACAAATTTGCCGTACTTGTTGTCCTCAGAAATCTCTACGATCTCTATTTTAGGTATTTGAAAATCAAACACTATTAACCCTCCTTTTGGAAAACCGGTGTACTTTAAGTTACATCTTTAACTACAAGTATATACCACGTTAAAAATAACGCGGTATATACTAATATAAAATCTTACTTTGAATATAACTCGACGATAAGTGTTTCATTTACAGGTACGTCAATCTGCTCTCTAAGTGGCTTCTCAACAACAGTACCACTTAAAGTCTCAAGACTAGACTCTAACCAAGCTGGAGCTGTATATCCTGTATTAGCCTCAACGATATCCTTATATCTCTGAAGAGACTTGCTCTTCTCTCTAATCTCGATCTTATCACCAGGATTTACTCTGTATGAAGGAATGTTTACACACTTTCCATTAACAAGAATGTGCTTGTGATCTACGATCTGTCTTGCCTCTCTTCTTGTTCTAGCAAATCCCATACGGAATACGATATTATCAAGTCTTAACTCTAATAATGTCATAAGGTTTGGACCAGTAAGACCTGGCATTCTCTCTGCCTTATTGTATAAGTTACGGAAAGGCTTCTCAAGCATTCCATAGATGAACTTTGCCTTCTGCTTCTCTCTAAGCTGAAGACCATACTCGCTTACCTTTCTGTTTGCTCTTGATAATGTTCTATTTGACTTCTTATTAACACCGAGATACATTGGCTCCATACCCAAAGATCTGCATCTCTTAAGAATTGGGGTTCTATCTACTGCCATTATTCTTGTACCTCCTACTAGACTCTTCTTCTTTTTGGTGGACGACATCCATTATGTGGAACTGGAGTAACATCCTTAATACTAACTACATCGATACCACAAGCAGCGAGTGCTCTGATAGCAGCCTCTCTACCTGATCCTGGTCCCTTAACAAATACATCTACAGTCTTTAAACCGTATGGTGCTGCAGCCTTTGCAGCAGTCTCAGCTGCCATCTGTGCTGCATAAGGAGTAGACTTTCTA